>JAGHDB010000121.1 GCA_021160155.1 Bacteroidales bacterium
GGCTTATACAGCTTATCTGGCCTCTAAGAAAGCTACGAATAAAGTTTTTGGAATGGCAGGAGTACTTGATATCTCAAGATACAAAACATTTCTTGCTGATGCCCTGAATGTATCAACGGCTGATATCCAGGCACTTTTGCTTGGCGGTCATGGAGATACTATGGTTCCGCTGAAGCGTTATACAACAGTATCGGGAATGCCGGTAACGGATTTACTGGATAAGGAAGTACTGGATAAAATCATTGAAAGAACCCGCCAAGGTGGTGGTGAACTGGTGAATCTTATGGGCACTTCTGCCTGGTATGCACCGGGAGCCTCAGTGGGTGCGATGGTTAAGGCTATTGTAAATGATCAGCATCGGATATTCCCTGTCTGTGCTTACCTGACAGGAGAATATGGCATGAACGATATCTACCTGGGTGTACCGGTAGTCCTGGGAAAAAACGGTATCGAGAGAATTATCGAACTGAATCTGGATGCCGAAGAGAAACAATTACTTGATGAATCGGCCAAAGCAGTACGTGTAGTTATGGATGTTTTGGATGATATGAAGTTATTCTAATTTGTCTGATTTTTAAAAAAGGGCCTTTCGTGGAGACAGGCCCTTTTTTATTTTCTTTACAATTTTACTCATATATCACAATAACAGACCGATGCCTGCTTTGGAAGCCCTGAATCAACAGCTCGATGGAGAGTTGCTGTATGATGAGATTACACGTACCGCCTATGCTACAGATGCATCCGTATACCGGGAAATGCCTTTGGCTGTTGCCTATCCGAAAAATGCTGATGACCTGAAAAAACTAATTGCTTTCGCCCATGAGCAACACCAGTCACTTATCCCCAGAACAGCCGGTACTTCTCTGGCCGGACAAGTAGTGGGCTCAGGTATTATTGTTGACGTGTCACGGTACATGAACCGTATCCTTGAAATCAATACAAAAGAGCGAACCGCCTGGGTTGAGCCCGGTGTGGTGCTGGATGAATTAAACATGCAACTTGCATCATCAGGCCTTCTTTTCGGTCCCGAAACAAGTACCGGAAACAGGTGTATGATCGGAGGCATGCTGGGTAATAATGCCTGTGGTCTTCACTCACTCGTATATGGAAGTACCCGCGAACATACATTGGCTGTAAGGGCTATACTCAGCGATGGCTCACAAGTTGAATTCAAAGAACTTTCAGCCGGGGAATTGGAGAAAAAAATCCAACTTAACACACTTGAAGGTGCTATCTACCGCAAACTAAATGAGATACTCAGCGTTCCTGAAAACAGAAACGAAATTCTGAATCAATATCCGGATCCGGCTGTTCCCAGAAGAAATTCAGGATATGCACTGGATCTGCTGTGTCAGGCAATTCCCTATCATCAAGATGGTACTCCTTTTAACCTTAGTAAATTGCTTGGCGGATCCGAAGGCACACTGGCTATGTTTACTGCTGTCAAGCTGCATCTGGTTGATATTCCACCGCCTGAGAAAGCAGTTGTTTGCGCCCATTTTAATTCAGTTAACGAATCACTCGTGGCTAATCTTGTCGCCCTTAAACACACACCAACAGCAGTAGAGCTGATGGATTCGGTAATTCTCGAAATGGCCGCGTCCAATAAAGAACAAGAAGCCAATAGTTTTTTTATTTCGGGTAAACCGCGAACTATTCTGATCATTGAAATTAATTCAAACAATAAAAAGACACTTCAAGAACGTATTCGGCACCTCATTAAAGACCTGCAGGATCAGCAACTGGGATACGCATATCCGGTTGTATACGGTGAAGATATTACGAAAGTCTGGAATTTGCGTAAAGCCGGACTCGGACTGCTCTCGAACCTGCCCGGGAATGAGAAATCGGTTTCGGTTATTGAAGATACGGCCGTGCCCGTGAAACAACTGCCTGAATACATCCGTGAGATGGATCAGCTTTTCTCAGATTATAACACAACCTGCGTATATCACGCCCATGTGGGTAGCGGAGAACTGCATCTCAGGCCGGTATTAAATCTGAAGGATCCTGAACATGTGGTAAAGTTCAGAGAGATAGCAGAAGCAACCGTCAAACTGATTAAAAAATATCGCGGATCTTTCAGCGGAGAACATGGAGACGGACGACTGAGATCAGAATTTATTCCGGAATTATTCGGACCACAGGTTTACCAATGGCTGAAAGAGATTAAAATGGCATTTGACCCTGAAAACATTTTTAATCCGGGTAAGATCATTGATCCGGTTCCTATGGATCAATCATTCAGAACCGCAATAGATCAAAATGCTGTAAAAATTAAAACATATTTTAACTGGACTGCCAAAGGAGGATTTTTTCATGCTGCTGAAAAATGCAATGGAAGTGGCGATTGCCGTAAATCAGAAATGATCGGTGGAGTCATGTGTCCCTCTTATCAGGCGACTAAAGATGAAAAGAACACAACTCGTGCACGCGCAAATATTCTTCGTGAATTTATTTATCGTCCCGCAAAAAAGAGCATTTTTGATCATCCCGAGGTTAAAGAAGTTTTGGACCTGTGCCTTTCCTGTAAGGCTTGCCGGTCAGAGTGTCCCTCCAGTGTCGATATGGCCAGGCTGAAAGCGGAATTTCTGCAACAATGGTATGATCTTCACGGAGCCCCTCTCCGAGCCTGCCTGATAGCAAATTTTCCGGTTTTGTATCGTTTGGGACAGATGATTCCCGGATTAACCAATTGGTTCCTGAAAACCAGGGTTACGCGTTTTCTCTTTCAAAAAATCGCCGGCTTTTCTACAAAACGTTCCCTGCCATTGCTGTCTGATACTTCATTAAGTCGCTGGTACAAAAAAAATATCCTGAAAATCAAACCCTCCGGTAACGCTACCGGAAGAAGGGTATGGTTTTACATAGATGAATTCACAAATTATCAGGATGCAGGTATCGGCCAAAAAGCCCTGCTCCTGCTTTCAACACTGGGTTATGAAGTGGTAATCCAAAAACATCCGCCCAGTGCCCGTACCTATCTCTCAAAAGGATTTGTAAAAAAAGCCGGTAAAATTGCCACTTCACAGGTAATGATATTCAAAGACCGTATCTCATCGGATGAACCGCTGATCGGAATTGAACCCTCAGCCATTCTTGGTTTTCGTGATGAATTTCCCGACCTGGTTAGCCCCGCTCTTCGAAAAGAAGCTTTGGAACTGGGCAGGAATTGCCTGATGATCGATGAATTTCTTGCCGCAGAGATGCGTGCCGGAAGAATTCAAACTTCGCAATTCACGGATGAACATAAAAAGATACTACTACACGGACATTGTCACCAAAAAGCTTTATCCACGACAACCGATACCGTTTATGTGCTGAGCTTCCCTGAAAATTTTTCATGTAGTGAAATTCCATCGGGATGTTGCGGCATGGCGGGAGCTTTCGGTTTTGAAAAGGAGCATTATGAACTCTCCATGAAAATAGGTGAAATGGTGCTTTTCCCGGCAGTCAGAAAAGCTGATAACGAAACTGTTATTTGTGCCCCCGGTACCAGCTGCCGGCATCAAATTAAGGATGGCACCGGAAAGAAAGCCTTGCACCCGGTTGAGATATTATTTGATGCACTCCGGCCATAATGTTTTCTTACGGGTTTGCATCCAGAGAAAACCGGTCTGCATCTTTCCAAACCGGGAATTGCTCCCTGAATTGCACTAGTTTTTTCTTATCCAGATGGCTTATTAACATTTGTTCTCTCTGAAATTCCGCTTTAAATAAAACTTCTCCACGCGGATTGATCACTCTTGTATCTCCGGCATACGAAATACCTAAACCATCCCGGCCGATCCGGTTTACACCCAAAACATATGTCTGATTCTCAATAGCTCTTGCAACCAACAGGTTTTTCCAAACATCCCTGCGGGATTCCGGCCAGTTGGCTACTACCAGTATCAGGTCATAATCCCCGTGATTACGCATCCACACCGGAAATCTCAGGTCATAGCAGATAAACGGAGCA
>JAGHDB010000064.1 GCA_021160155.1 Bacteroidales bacterium
GCTTTATTCACCCGGATGATCATCTGGGTATGTTCGTAATTAAAGTCGACCAGTTGTTCAAAATCCGATGGGTCGCCGCTCATGGAGTAAAGTTCAAGGTATTGGGCTACGGCATTTCGGGTTTTCGGGATTTGATCATACCCCGGATCACCGGGATCATTCAGTGCTTTACTAATCAGATGGATGACCGATGCCATAGACATTACCTGGCCTACGCCTTCTTCATTTTTCAATTGTTGTTCATAGTGGTCAATCCGGCTTAGCAACTCAGGATCTTTACAATCCCCGGTAAAAAGGATCGAGAGGGTTTGCGATCCTCCGAAATAGTGATCAATCAAATCGGATGAAACCCGAACGGGGTCATGGCGACTGAAAAATTTCACCGTATTACCTTCAACTTTTAACTTTATGATACCGACTCCGGTTACCAGGGTTACAGCAAGTCCAATCCATAATACTCTTTTCGGATGCCGGGTGATCCGTTCTCCCAGGTGAATCAGAAATCGTTCACTGCGTCCGGCGGAGGATATTTTTTTCGTCTTTGAGCGTACGCTCTTTTTTGCTACTGCCAGATTGGCGGGAAGGTAAATCAGGCTCAGTGTTAGTGCCCAGGCAATACCGATTGAAGCCAACACACCTACCTGTTTAGCCGGAACGATGATGTGTGTGAGTAACCCCAGGATGCCGGCGATAGTAGTGAGTGCCGTCAGGATGACCGGCCAGGTCAGTTTATTTTGTAATTCTCCTAATATCTTTCGGGGTTCGGCATCCGGATCCCTTTTCAGAATTTCCTGGTACCGGTTGACCATATGAATTCCGTAGTTATTGGCAATAGCGATCAGCATGACCGGTAGTAGCACGGTTACAATGGCAATTTTCCATCCAAACAGGGGCATCAAACCCATTGAAACCAGGATTGACATCAGTACGATACTGAACGGAAGATACACACCCCGAAAATCCCGGAATGAGATCCATAACATGGCAATCATTAAAAACAGCGCCAGCGGAAGAAGATAGATCAGGTCTTTGCCGATGTTGTCGGTAATCGATTGATTGACTACCGGAAAGCCACCCAGGTAAGTTTTCTCCGGACCGGGATGTTGTTTTATCAGGGAATCGACTGAATAAAGAAGTGCTTCATTGTCCACCTCCTTCTGGATGGTACCGATAATTGCCGTATAATGAAAATCATCCGAAAGCACCACCCCGTTAATCAGTTCATTATCCAGCAGCTTCTTTTTCAGTGCTTTAATTTCTACTGCGGATTCGGGTAGGTATGGGATGGCCGGATCCACCAGCATCATCCCATTTTCTCCCCGGATCTCTTTCATGGTGAAAAGTGATAACGTCCTTTCAATCAATGGGATTTGCTCAAATCCTTCGGACAATGCCTCCACCCGTTCAAGGGTGGATTTTTGAATCACATCATCACTTTGAATGAGCAGCAGGATCAGATCGCTGCCACCGAAAAGATCCTCTATCCGGTCGGTGTTGATCCGGGATTCCATATTTTTCGGAACCATCGCTTCAACTTCAGGATCAATCTGGGTTTTTGGGATTAAAACACCCAGTCCCAGAGCAATTAACCAGGAGGCGATGATGATCCACCATCGGTAGCGAAATATGAATTTGGTCACTTTGCGTTGCGGATAATCAAGTTAATATGATTTAACCCGGGCCGAATACGGATGACACATTTTTCATAGTCCGGTGCTTTAAGGAATGCTCTGACGTTATTCCCGAAACCGTATCCTTCAGTCGGAATTCCAAGAAGGTTATAATCCATATCGCCGGATTCGTTTTTGTCATCCAGTAATGTAAAGGCATATTTGCCCGGGGGAAGGTCATTAATAACTCCATGCAAAACTCTGTTTTTTACCGAATCCTTTTTGAAATTATAAGTTCTGAAAGGATTCCGGGGATACTGGCAGGGATTGCTGTACACAGCAATCCTGACCACTCCTTTAAGAGATTTAACCGGACTGATATCCACCTGGATCCGGGTTTGTGCATGGGACTCAATGACCCATCCTGTCAGTATGGCAAATAACAAAATGGTCCGCATTGCTTAGAACGTTAAACGAAATTCAAGATAGGGACCATTCAGCATTTTTGCAACCCAGTTTAACCGGGTGAACTCGGGGCCATAATAGTATTGATAGCCCAGTGTAGCGTTGAGTGCATCACTCACATGCCAGGTTATGCCCGGCCAGATAAAATACTCTTTGGTAGAAAAGTTGTAGAAGCTATTTATTTCTGCTTCAAGCACTTCATGAAACAGCTTGACCGATGGCCTGAAGAGCAGGATATGACTCCACTCTTTTGTCTGATCAAAAAGAATCCGGTTGGCATATTCGAGAAAATTTCCGAACATGCTGCCCAGATAGGGCCAGGTGGAAGGATCACTTAATAGATTCGGATCGGGGATAACCGGGGTGTCCATAGCTTTGAATGATTCAACCAGCTTCCCGGAGTATCCCAGAATCAGATGAAAAGCTCCCAGTGACCGGTCGAGGCTCACTGACCATTGCCATTCAGAATGTGGCATGAACGGATAACCCGAAAAAAGTGAATCCGGTTGTCGCCAGGCTATTTCGCCTCGTAAACCGGTTTTCCCGATTGAAGTGGCGAAATCTGCACCCAGAATTTGTTGTTTAAAGGTGATCGGTATTATACCTACTTCAAACGATTCAAACGGGGGTTGTGGCATAGTACCGGGATTTAGTGCCGGTAAAAGGTCATAGCCATGCAGGTAAGAGACAGATCCTTCAATTTGCGATAGTATAACATCGGCTTTTACAGCCCAGATGCCATTGGATAAATTTGTTTCAGGTCGTATTATAGGGTTGATGTTCAAATAATCAGGTAGATTCACCAGGTCAAACCGGTACACTGAAGGCTCAAAGCGGGGCAGATAATCCAACTCTATTCTTAATGCTTCAACAGGATGGAGATTAAGAGACAATGCGTAATTACCCATGCGCATGTCATCCGGCAGGGGTGATCGAACAAAATAATTGCGGGGTGTAAGGTTATCGGTGGGATTGAATCCGTCGGCACGACCCCATGCCAGGATCTGTTTTCCTGCCCGCAGGCTGGCCCATCCAAGGTTCAGGTCTACATAAGCTTCTCTGATTTCCAGTTCGCTGACAGGTGTGCCGAATTCAAATCCCGAGCGAAAGCGGATCTCTCCATACGCTTTACCCC
>JAGHDB010000337.1 GCA_021160155.1 Bacteroidales bacterium
CATCAGATGCGGATGATGGCGGTTGGAGAGATTCCGGGGATGTTGGCAAGAGGTTGAAATCAACTAGTGGCTGGTATTCAAATGGGAATGGGGATAATTCGAGTGGGTTTAACGCCCTTCCGGGTGGCCACCGCTACGACGGTGGCGGTTTCGACGCTCTTGGCTACTATGCCGACTTCTGGTCTTCCACGGAGGGTGGTGATTCGGGTGTTTTGTTAGGCATCTGGGTCCGGAACTTGGACTACGGAAGCGATGGAGTGAGCCGTGGTATCTGCTCCCGCAGATCCGGGTTTTCTATTCGCTGCCTGAAGAACTAAATAGTTATAAAAGGAGTGTGCCATTTTGTACACTCCTCTTTAAATACACAATGAATGAATAGACTGGTAACCCTGGCAGTGCTTGCAGTTATGTGTATTAGCTGCGAAGACACACCTGATATTTGCATGGAGGTTAAACCTTCTCCTGTATTGTATATGGTTGTTGATAAATTTGATAGTCTAAATTATTTAATTGTGACAAAAACTTTCTCTGGAGACGGTGGTGGAAGTATAGTCAATGCAAAGAAATGGGATTCGATATATTATTCGGGAGTTGAGGCTGAATGCTCCTTCGATAGAATTGTTTTTGGTGATACTTCGGGCTCAGTTGTGGAAACGAAAAGAATAATAGCTATTGAAAGTGTTGAGAATGATAAAAATCCGGGTTTTTTTTAGCTCCTGAACATCAGATATTTAGATTTATGGGGAATATTTCAGAGTTCCATTTTACCAGGTGGTGAATTTACCTTGACATTTCATGGTCCTTTGTAAACTTCTCTTCCATTCCTTTCAAAATGAGAACTATTATCATTATTCTAGTTCTTCTGAGCTTTGCCTGCGATATGGCCAACACTGTGGTCAGGCTTTAAAGGATACTTGTAAAGGTTTCCTGCCTGACAGGGTAAACGTTTGATTTGCGATTTGTATGGTGACCTCTTCATCATTTGCAGCAGTTAGTTCGATCTGCTTACGGGTAATGATTATGCGGATCCGGTTACCTCTGAAGTTGATTGAAAACCGTAGTGATTGCCAGGATTCAGGCAACAACGGATTAAATGAGAGATGGTGATTGACTACCCGCATTCCGCCAAATCCTTCAATGACCGACAACCAGGTGCCTGCCATGGAGGTGATATGGCATCCCTCACCTACTTCATTATTATAGTCATCAAGATCCAGGCGACTGGTGCGTAAATAGAGTTGGTATGCCTTCTCGGCACGACGTAATTTTGCGGCCAGAATAACATGTACACAGGGCGACAGGGAGGATTCATGCAGGGTGCGGGGCTCATAGAAATCAAAATTTCTGCGGATGGTGTCGAGATCAAAATAGCTTTCAAAAAAGTAAATTCCCTGTAAAACATCTGCCTGCTTGATAAGAGAAGATCTTAAAATACGGTCCCATGACCAGTGTTGATTAACCGGTCTTTCCTGCTCGGGAACCTCATCCGAAAGGATCTGCTCTTTATCCAGATATCCTTCCTGCTGTAAAAAGATACCGAGTTCTTTATCCTCAGGAAAATACGTATGGTCTGCTACCGACTTCCATCGGGCAGTTTCTCTTTGCGGGTCAAAATGGGTGCGTTTCAGGATCTCTTCATAACGCCGGGGAGCGTTTTTTTGTACATATTCAAGGGATTCAAGGGTGTAATTAAGTGTCCATACCGCGATCAGGTTGGTGTACCAGTTGTTGTTTACGTTGTTTTCATACTCATTCGGACCGGTAACTCCGAGAATGACAAATTGTTGCTTGGATGAAGAAAAATTGACCCGCTGAGCCCAGAACCGTGACAATGCGATCAGTACTTCAAGGCCATATTCAACCAGATATTGCCGGTCGCCCGTATGCCTGATATAATTAAATATGGCATAAGCAATGGCCCCGTTACGATGGATCTCTTCAAAGGTGATTTCCCATTCATTATGACACTCTTCACCGGTCATGGTAACCATCGGGAAAAGTGCCGCCCCGTTGGTAAAGCCGAGCTTTACAGCGTTTTCAATGGCTTTATCCAGTTGATGGTAGCGATAAAGTAACAGGTTTCTGGCTACCCGGGCATCCATGGTGTTCAGGTAGTAGGGCAGGCAGTAAGCTTCAGTGTCCCAATAAGTACTACCCCCATATTTCTCACCGGTGAAACCTTTTGGTCCGATATTCAGGCGTGGATCGTGTCCGGTGTAGGTTTGGTTCAGATGAAAGATATTAAACCGTATTCCCTGTTGGGCCGACAGATCTCCTTCAATCCGGATGTCGGAGATATCCCATTTTCTGTTCCACCAGTTGATGTGTTCCTTTTTTAAATCATCAAATCCGGTTTTTTCAGCCCGGTCGAGCAGGTTGCAGGCCTGTTGAACCAGTTGATCGGCAGGATGATCACGTGATGTGGTTACCGCAGCAAGTTTGGTCCATTCGATGGTTTCACCGGCTTGTACGGTAAGGCGGTATCGGTGTGCAGCGAAATTGACTTTGGATTCTCTGTCCGGTGCGATTGTATCTGACCGGCCGTTGATCCGCATCCGGGTGCTCATTGCCACACAAACTTCAAACCCGGTTTTTTTAGTCCGGCTGGTTAACCAGCTGTACCGGCCGGATGTTCCGTGTCCCAAAGGTTTCCAGAATTTTTCCCGGTAATTGGCATTCTGGTTTCTGACATCTCCCTCCAGGTAAAGTGAAGCTGACAATTCACCGCTGAAATTAACCGGGGTCAACCGGTAACGGATTGCACCCAGCTCCCGCCTTGACATACTGAGAAATCGTTGGGTTTCAACTCTTACGCTTGTTCCGTCAGGCCATGATGCAGTGAAAGAGCGGTGAAGAATTCCGGATTTCATATCCAGTTTCCGCATAAATTCACTGACATCCATCCGGTACAGATCCAACTCATTTTCACCTGAAAAGATCCGGATACCAATCCATTGTGGCGCATTAACCACTCTGGCAAAGTACTCCGGGTATCCGTTTTTCCACCATCCCACCCTGGTTTTATCGGGATAATACACTCCTGCTAAATAATTACCCTGCAGGGAGGGCCCTGAATAGGTCTCTTCAAAATTGGCACGTTGACCCATATGACCGTTTCCCAGACTGAAAAGAGATTCAGAATTGGGATGATGTTCGGGTTTGAATTCCCGCTCCTCAATATTCCATTCATCTCCTGACAGATACCTCTTCATGCGTTTAACCTCATTAAAAATCCAGTATTTCCATTGTGATCTTTTCAAATCCGGGAATTACCCGGTCGGCGGCAGAAAGAATTTTGGGATCACCCACTCCGATACATCGCATTTCTCCTCTGTGCGCAGCTATAACTCCTGCAATGGCATCCTCAAAAACCAGGCATTCAGAAGGTTGCAAATGCATTAGTTTGGCAGCAATCAAAAACACTTCGGGATCAGGTTTGGCGGCTTGCACCATGGTGCCGTCTACAATTACCGAAAAGAGATACGACAAGTGGAGTTGTTTAAGAATGGTCTGTGCATTTTTACTTGCTGATCCCAGTGCCGTTTGGATGGTGGTTCCTTGCAGCTTCTTAAGGAATGGAACTACTCCGGGCAGGACATCCTGTGGCGTAAGCTGATGAATATATTCAAGAAACCATTGATTTTTTTGTGCGGCATACCGCTTTTTCTCTGCTTCAGTAGCCCGGATACCGCCAATTGATAACAGGATATTCAGGGAATCCATTCTGCTGATGCCTTTAAGTCGTTCATTATCAAGTTGATCAAAATCAAATTTTAATTCCTTTGCCAACCGTTTCCAGGCCTGGTAATGGAAACGGGCCGTATCCACAATTACTCCGTCCAGATCAAAAATAATTCCCTTTATCATAGCTTTTGATCGTCTATATCCCGAACCAGCCAGACCAGACATCCTGAGATGATCATGGATACTCCGGCAATTATCAATGCATATATGGCTTCGTTATTGAATAAAGAGCTGATCAGCGGACCGCCGATTATCCCGTTTACTATTTGTGGTATAACAATAAAGAAATTAAAAATCCCCATATACACCCCCATTTTACCGGCAGGTAGTGATCCGGCTAAAATCGCATACGGCATGGAGAGGATACTGGCCCAGGCAAGACCCACTCCAACCATACTGAGCAGGAGCAGGTTAGGGTCTTTAACAAAATACACGGACAACAATCCGATACCGCCGGCGACAAGAGAGATAAAATGGGTGAATTTCCGGCTGGTCATTCGGGCGATCTTCGGTAAAATCCAGGCATATAAGGCGGCTACCCCGTTATAGGCACCGAAACAGATACCCACCCAATTGGCACCTCTGTTATATAGCTCTGAACCGGTATCGGTGGTTCCGTAAATATGCTGGGTGACCGCGGGGGTTGTGAATACCCACATGGCAAAAAGGGCAAACCACGAAAAAAATTGTACCACAGCCAATTGCCCCATCGTTTTAGGCATCTTGACAAGGTTCTCGAAAATCTGCAGGAGCCCGGGTGTTTTATTGGCAGTTCTTTCATC
>JAGHDB010000384.1 GCA_021160155.1 Bacteroidales bacterium
ATCTCGGTCAGTGCAGGAATTGGGTATCCCGGACCAACTTTAACGATATAACCCGATTGCACTTTTTCTTTCTCCTGAACGGTAGGAGGCAGATAGAGACCGGTTTTGGTTTTTTGATCCGGCATTTTCGGCCGTATCAGCACCCGGTCGCCCACTAAAATAAACTTTTCCAGTTCTTTTTCTTCTATTACAACCGTCATGGGTATCAGTTTGCTCCAAAGATAAAGAAAAAAACAGGTCTAACTTACCAGTTTGTATCCGATACCCCGCACGTTAATAATTTCAATGGATGGGTCCATCTGGAGATGCTTCCTGAGCTTGGTAATAAAAACATCCATGCTTCGGGCATTGAAAAAATTATCATCGCCCCATACTTTATTCAGCACCAGGCTGCGTTCAAGCACCTGGTTCCGGTTGATGCAAAGCAGCCGCAGAATTTCAGATTCACGGTGGGTTAAACGAATCAACTGGCCCCGATACTCAAGAACCTGCTTTTTTGAATCGAATTTATATCTTCCGATGGTAAATTGCCATGTTTTGTCATTGTCATGAAGAGAATGACCCGGATCTGTAAGTCGTGCCTGGATCCTGACAATCAGCTCTTCGATACTGAATGGTTTTTTTATGTAGTCATTCCCTCCAACTTCAAAACCTTTGACCACATCCCGGGTTTGTGATTTGGCTGTTAAAAAAATTATCGGAATTTGCGAGTCAATTCTACGGATTTCACCGGCAAGTGTATAGCCATCTTTCACCGGCATCATGACATCAAGTACGCAGATATCAGGTTTTGAGGTTTTAAAAGCTTGTATTCCGGTCAGTCCGTTTTGACAATATATCACTTCAAACCCTCTGATTTCCAAGCTCTCCTTAACAATCAACCCCAATGATTGCTCATCTTCAACAAAAAGTACTTTTATTTTTTTATTCATGGCAAAACGGGTATTGCAATGGAAAAAGTGGATCCTGACCCCGGCTGACTATATACTCCAACCGTTCCTTTGTGTGCTTCTATCACCTGTTTTACATAGCTTAATCCCAGTCCAAACCCCTTCACTGCATGCAAATCCCCGGTAGGCACACGGTAGAATTTTTCAAAGATACGCTTATACTGATCTTTTGCAATTCCAATTCCATTGTCCTTAACGGTAACCACAATGTAATTATTTTTCTCTTCACACCCGATACGGATCACAGAGTGGCCCGTTGTATATTTAACGGCGTTATCAATCAGGTTGCTGATTACATTATGAATATGGAGACGGTCGGCATGAATTATCTGTTCAAGCGGCAAATCAAATTCAACAGTGATTTTATCCGGATCTTTCATAATAAACCGCTGGGCAATCTCATGGATTAACTTCACCAGATCAAACTCTTCCATATTAAGCAACAATCTCTGCTCACCGAATTTACTTACAGCAAGAACGTTTTCAACCATCCCCGACAAACGGCTCAACTCTTTACGTGAAAGATCGATGTATTTAAATCCCCGTTCGGGATCGTTCAGAGCCTGAAAATTCACCAGGGCTTCCATTGCCGCTGATACGGTAGCAATCGGGGTTTTTAACTCATGCGTCATATTATTAATAAAATCGTTCTTTATTTCAGAAAGTTTTTTTTGCTTGTACAGGGTGCGAAGCATCAAAACAAAACTCCCGGCAATCAGGCAGACCAGTAAAAAAGAGGCCAGCAGGGTCATCCACATCCCTTTCAGCACAAAGGTGGTTTTCTCGGGAAAGAATGCCACCATCTGCTCTTCAGGTTTTATTCTACCCGGTATTCGTTGGATAGCCTGGGCGTTTTTGAAAACTCCGGGATCATTTCCGGTCATTTCAACCACTTTCCCTTCACGTTTCAATGCTAATATAAATGGGATCTCAATACCGCGTTCGGCCAACCGTGTACGGTATTTTTTTTCCAATACCCGGATATCAGGACGGGTACTCACAAGTGTTAAGAGGATCTGGTTAAAGATTCGCTGGATCTCTGCAGGATCCAGCTCAGCGTTTTGTTGCCCGGTACTGTCTGAGATCTCCAGGATATTTTTTTTATTATTTACCGTTTGATCTGAGCTCAATGAAAGTGAATGATCAGTACTTTTCAGAAATCCGGATTTGAAATTCTGATAAGCCACCTCTTCAACTTCCTCATCCAGCACCGCACGTAAAGCATCATTTGCTTCCTTTCTGAAATTCAAAGCATGGATATCATAAGTGTTTGATATCCAAAATATTTGGAATATAAGTATACCAATCATTGCCACTCCGATGGAGAGCAAAATCCAGTTTAGATTCCATTTCATGGATCGAAAATAGTGGTTCTGTTACTTATTACCCAGGTCATTAACAATCGTTAACAGATACTTAAATACCAAGTTGTTCGTGCAGACGCTTTAATCCCGTACGGCTGATCCGTGTTTTAACACCGGATTTCATGACCAGCATTTTAGAATCTTTCTCATACGGTTCAATTTGGGAGATCCTGCTGATTGAAACAATACAGGAGCGATGCACCCGCACAAATTTATTAGGATCCAGACTCTGCTCAAGGCGGGTCATGGTTATCTGCTTCAGGTAGCTCCCCTGAGCCGTTACCAGGCTGACGTAATCATCCTCAGCTCTAATCAGTTCGATCTCATCTACCGGTATCACTTTAATGCGGCTTCCGGTACGCACAACCAACCTGTCGAAATACTCTTCCTCCGACCGGGCGGTTATATTCAAAGTTTTTAGTCGTTTGTCCGCTGTATAACCCGCTGAAAGTTTTTGAATCGCCCGGGAAACAGCTTCGGCAAACCGTTCACGTGAATAGGGTTTCAGTAAATAATCGACAGCATTATTTTCGAAAGCCCTGATGGCATATTGATCGAAAGCAGTAGAAAAAATCACATTCGGTGTTTCATCAATTACCTCCAGCATTTCAAATCCTGAGATCCTGGGCATCTGAACATCCAGAAAAATCAGATCGGGACGGCTATCCCTAATCGCTTTGATCCCCTGAAATCCATCATTGCACTCCCCCACCACTTCAATCTGCGGATGGTCACGAAGATAATCACGTATCAAAATACGCGCAGGTTCTTCATCGTCAATAATGAGTGCTGTAAAGATTGTTGTCATGAGTCAATAACTGAGGAAATGTCAATTGCACGGTAAAATGATTTGCTGTCCTGTCAACGGAAAAAAACCGGTCAGAATTGTACACCAGCTTCATCCGGTGCATGGTATTCGTTAATCCGATCCCCTTACCCTTTCTGGCTGGCACCCGGGCATCGTAATCATTTGAGATCGTTACATTTAAAAGTTCTCGTTCATCGCATGCGGCATGAAGCCGGATCTCCACCGGTTCAGTACTCTCATACACTCCATGCTTGATGGCATTTTCAACCAACGGCTGCAATATCATATGGGGCAACCTCATATCCAGGCACTCAGGCTGCAGATCAATGTGAAATGACATCCGGTTGCCGAACCTGACCTTCTCAATACCGATATAGCTTTTAATATGATCCAGCTCAGACTTGAGTGTGGTCATTTCATTTTCTTTGTATTCAAGAGAATAACGCAAAAAATCACTGAGTTTAATCACCATTTCGCGAGCTTCCCCGGGATTATCACCGATTAAAGAAGAAACAGAATTCAGACTGTTAAACAAAAAATGGGGATTGATCTGGGCTTTCAGGCGATCTATCTCTGCCTCGCGTACCTGGAGTCTGAGGCGGGCTTCGTTACGTATCCGCTCCTGCCGGTCCTGCGTATTCAGGTTCAGATAATAAATCAATACCAGTACTGCATAATAGAATAAACCGCTGATCACTCTTGCAGGAATAGAACGGTTCAGAAACTCAAGGTAAGCGGTTTGTTCAGAAAGTATAAAATAAAGAATCAAATAACCCACTCCCAACCAGATCCCGATAGCCACCACACCTGAAAGAATATGATTCAGTACCTGATCAGTAATAAGACCACGGATATATCCCGAATAACGGATGGTGTACCACACAGACAATCCCATACCCATGAACAAAAGATTAAACACCAGGCTGTCTGCTACAGCCAAATAAGGTGTAATATCCACAAGAAACCATAAAATCAGGGTATGAACTGCTGCAATCAGCACCCACACCACAAAATAAATAATGGTATTCTTTCGATCGTTCAGGATCGGATGAGGCATTTCAAACTCCGAATGATTTCACTTCACCTCCACCGAAAATTGCCAGTCCTTTAATATGTAAGATCCGGTCCGGATCAAAAACCAGATTTGGCATCCGTTCACGTTTATCAGAAAACCCGCCAAAGATTGAAGTAACCTCTACTTTTACATTCCATCCGGCAGGAACAATAATAGTTGACCCGCCAAAAACACTAAGTGTATCCAGCACATGAGAACCTTCGGCCAAAGCTGCATTCATCATATTGACTTTTGATCCCCCGAAAACACTCACAATACGACCTCCCTGAAAATTTTTCGAGGTGACCATCCGGTCGCCGCCTCCAAAAATGGACACCTCATCCAGAAAATCCCGGGAATCCTCCTCACCATGCCGGGTTTTACGATAATGTCTGTATGGTCTTCGCGGACTTAGTATCAGATAAAGTCCGAATACAATCAACACTGCCGGCCAGAAAGCTCTTCTGAAATAATAAGGCACTTCCCAGAAATGAATTCCCATAAGAAAAACTCCAAGGGCAACCAGCACGATACCAATCACCTTGCTTTCATTATTAACAAGAGAAAATATCCCTACTAC
>JAGHDB010000044.1 GCA_021160155.1 Bacteroidales bacterium
ATACTCTGTTTGCTAAATTAACTTGAAAAAGGTAAAAAAATTATAGTCATCCCTGATTTTTATATCCTTTATATAAGCCACAAATTCCAAAAGTCAGCGGTTGATGCACCACCGGATGAAATCCTGCCTGCTTCATCAGGTTTAAAAAGCCGGCCCCTTTTTCAAAAGCTTCTACCGATTCGGGAAGATATTTGTAAGCAGATAAATTTCTGGAGATTATTCTGCCCAGCAGGGGTAATACAGCATGAAAATAAAACCGGTATATTTTACGGATGATCCATGCATCGGGGAGGGTGAATTCAAGAATCACTGCCATCCCGCCGGGTTTGAGCACACGAAACATTTCACGCAGACCTGCCACAGGATCTTCAAAATTACGCACACCAAATCCTACCGTAACGGCATCGAAATAATGGTCTTCAAAAGGCAGACGGGTAGAATCCGCCTGCATCAACTCAATTATTTCAGCAGCATTTTTACGGATAATTTTCCGGCGACCGATCTCCAGCATTTGGGCAGAAAGATCCACTCCATAAACCTTACGGGGACTCAGACGAAGTGCCTCCAGTGCAAAGTCGCCCGTGCCTGTTGCCACATCCAGCAATAATTCAGGAGTATGTAATTTCAGCGCATGAATCGCTTTGCGACGCCAATGTTTGTCAATATTAAACGAAAGCAGGTGGTTCAGCAGATCATAAGATCCGGCGATTTCGTCGAACATTTTCTCCACTTCTTTCTTATCGGGGTTCCCCATCCGTTATCCTTTCCGGTGAATGGTAGTGGCATTTCCCTGGGCAGCCGGCATGATCAGAATATCCTGAATATTCACATGCGACGGACGTGTCAGGATATAATGCACCGCATCAGCCACATCCTCTGCAGTGAGCGGGATAAATCCTTCATACACTTTATCCGCCCGGTCATGGTCACCTTTAAACCTGACCATAGAAAACTCGGTATTCACAGCTCCGGGAGAAACTGAACTCACTTTAATGCCAAAAGGCAACAGGTCAAGGCGCATCCCCTTTGTCAGGGCTTCCACTGCATGTTTGGTGGCACAATAAACCGATCCTTTCGAATAGACCTCTTTACCGGCAATAGAACTAATATTCACAATATGTCCCTGCCGGCGCGAAACCATTCCCTTTGATACCAGGTGGGACAGATAAAGAAGGCCCTTTACATTGGTATCAATCATTTGGTCCCAGTCATCCGGATCAGCTTCCTGAACAGGATCCAGCCCTGCCGCCAATCCCGCATTATTTATCAGAATATCGATATTTTTCCATGGCCCGGCTAACCCGGATATCTTCTCTTCAACTTGCTGCCGGTTTCTCACATCCATCACCAGGCCCAGACAGTTTATTCTGGCAGATTTGATCAGGTCTTCAACGATTTGATGAAGCAATTGTTCTCTTCTGGCAGTCAGGATCAGCCGATATCCCTCCCCGGCTAACCGGTAAGCTGTTGCTTTGCCAATTCCGGCTGTTGCTCCGGATATCAATACAACCGGATTATCGTGATGCACTTTACTATCCATGATTAATAATTTATATCCGTGAAAATAGTTTTTTTAAAATAAACCTGCATATCCCAGATGAACTTTTACTGACGAAAAAGAGAAAGGCTGACCGGCTGTATGTCCCAATGCGTAAAAGATCTTAAAAATCCCGGCAGATGTTTTAATCTGCCCGCCCAGTCCGATACCGAGGGGCCTAATCACCGTTGGAGATTCACCCTGCAGATCAGTTAAATACCCCAGATCCGCAAAGGCTACCAGATAAGAAATGTTATCCATTCGGTATCTCAGTTCCACACCCCCGGTCACATAGCGGTCGGCTCTGAACACCTCCTCGTCAAACCCCCGCAGGAAGTGCATTCCGCCAATTCTGAACTGTTCATTTACCAATGATCCCGGAGCAACACGGAATGCAGCGTTTGTCCAAGAGAAAAACACCCATTTCCCCCACAGCGGATGGGCAATCGAACCGTTAAAACGCAGCTCCACCTGACGTCCGGTCTCCTTTTCAAATCCGGTTTTCACACCGGTAGCTACCTCTGTTTTCAGGTGATATCCGGATACGGGATTTAACTGGTTTTTCCATCTTTCTGATTGCCAGACAAGTCCGGTTAACCAGATTTTAAATGAGTGGTAACCGGACAAAAGAGGAGAATCAAACTGACTGAGTAAATTGCTCTCCAGATAACTTATCTGAAGGGTCAGTGAATGTGCCGGTGTAAAATGGTAAAGGATACCGGCAGACGCATTTATATTCATAAAAGAGGTGTCCTGCCTGAAAAGATCCAGGGTTCCGTTCACCCCCAGGGGTAATCCCAGAAACCAGGGTACCTGAGTATGTACGGACAAATGCTGGGAGTGATCCTGGTTACGGTTCCATTTCAGGTTCCAGGTACCGGCCTGGTGAAGAATATTTCTCAGTGATAAATCTACGGATCCCATAAATGTCATCCCTCTTCCTGACGGAGCTGAAGCCAAGCCTACCCAGCCATCCAGACGGTTGGCATGCAGGGGTTCAGGGTAGATAAACAGCCATGCTTTATCATCAAAAAAACCCACTTCCGGTGCACGTTTCTGGAATAAAAAACCGGTTGCATTAATCCGTGTGGATACCTCCTGAATCCGTTTCTCATTATACACTTCACCGGAAGCAATTCCGATCAATTTTGATAATACCCGGTTGGATACAGCCACCTTTGTACGATTCAAAACAGAATCCATGCGGATCAGGAGACCGGGGTCAAAACAAAGAGTTCCGCTCACCTCTTGATTATGAATAGTTATCGAATCAAGTCTGACCCGGGCGAAAGGGTATCCGGTTCTGTCATATAATTCCAAGCCTTTTTCAAAAGTAGTCAATAATCGGTCGGGGTCAACCGGAGAGGATGACCCGTCCAGATACCGGAGCTGTCGCCCGGGTATCCCGTCAGGCAATCCTTTCAAAGATATTTGACCGAAGTGATAACGTGATCCGGAATGATAAATAGCTCTTACCAGGGTATCAGTAAACTTTACCGAATCAATCGAAAACTCAAGGTATCCATGGGCAAACGATTTAGTTCTGAGCTGATTAAACAAGCGATAGAGAGTGACAGAGTCGTTCAACCGTATTTTTGGTCTTCGGGGTAACCGGATCTCCATCAAATGATCGGCAGCTGAGAATTTAACCGGGATAAACTTTTGCGCCTGCACAGAGACGGTATCAGTCAGCCAAAGAACGGACAGGAAAATAAAAGTACGTATAATGGTCCCGTTAACTATCATCCGGATGATTCATAAACCCTTGCCGGGTTAATACATCAAGAAAGGCTTTTGAAAAATGCCGGTTATCAGCCTTAGTATAGCGGTTATCTGTAAACACCTGAGCCAGTGTTTTTTTCTGATTAATCTTCAATAACTCCCGGGTAGATTCCAGCATCTCTTTTTCTCCATAAATCCGATCAATATCTCCGGCCTGATACCTGTGGTATTTTTCCCGATGCACTACCCCATCCAGTGGCAAACGATCTGTCAGCGGCGGATCCTCATCCGGATAACCCAGCACCATAGCAGCCACAGGAACAACTAATTCAGGCAGGTCAAGGATAGAAATGATCCTGTCAGCCATCCAGGTTGCCGTACCCAGGTAACAGATACCCAAGCCCAGTTCTTCGGCTTCCAGTGCGGCATTTTGAGCTGCCAGCAGAGCATCGATGGCAGCGGTCAGAAAAGAGAGAAAATTGTCATATCCCGGGTTAGCATCCCGGAGATGGCACCATTGGGTAAAACGATTAAAATCGGCACAAAAAGTAAGGTGCACCGGAGCCTGAAGCACCATATCCTGTTTAAAATGAGCTTCCCATAACTGTTTTTTCAAATCCGGTTCCTGTGTAACCACGATACTGTAAACCTGCATGTTTCCTGTAGTTGAGGCTCGTGTGGCAGCATGAAGAACCTGATCCAGGAGGTCAGGTTTAATCTGATCGGGTCGGTATGACCGGATGGAACGATGTAAACGAATGGCTTCAATCATTTTTTCTCTTTTGTTTTATACCGGCAAGTATACAAATAATGGCAAGGGGATAAAATCGGATCGGTCATTTTTTCCATTTTACTCCCCGGTATGCATATTAAATATATGATAAAATTATGTTTCACTTAACGGATTTGATATGAAAAAAGTATGCTACTTATTCAGCCTGATTGTTCTGGCAAATGCTTCGGTTGTATCCGCGCAGCAAGTGCCAGGGAGCGGTGAACTGGTCATCACCGAAGTAATGGCCAACCCACAAGCTGTATCTGACAACAAAGGGGAGTGGGTTGAGCTCCTGAATGTTTCAGATCACAAAATTTTATTAAATGGGTTAATTATCAAAGATCTGGGATCCAACCGGCATGTCATCCAGCCGGATGATACCCTTTCAATGGATCCCGGAGAGTATCTGGTTCTGGCAAAAAACGGGGATCCTGCTGAAAATGGCGGAGTCACAGCCGGATACGTGTACCAGGGATTCAGTTTAAGCAACAGTGAAGATGAGATCATCCTGGAACTGGAGGATGGTACACTGATTGATCAGGTTATTTACCAGGATCAGTGGCCTTTGGTTGCCGGTGCTTCATTTGAACTGCATGCTGACCATCTGAATGCCACGGAGAATGATGATCCGCAATTCTGGTCTCAGGCTGTAACCCCTTATGGTGCGGGAGATCTCGGTACGCCCGGAAGTCCGTCAGCAACCTCTCTATCAATAACCATCAGCGAAAAACCTGCCACCAGCCAATGTTACCCGAATCCCTGTTCGGATAATTTTTTTCTAAAAATACAACTTCCCGGAGCGCAGGAAAGCACAATCCTGATCCGTAATCTGCTGGGGCAACCGGTTATGATCGACCGGACCGAAGGAAAGGCAGAATTTTTTCAACAATATAATATCTCAGGGTGGAAATCAGGACTCTATTTTATAGCGATTTACACTCCGAACGGAACACTTTGGCATCGTCTGATCATACGATAAAAATCTTTTCAGTGATGATCATCTATCCCGAGAATCATCTTTTTCGAATGAATAAGCGTAGGAAGTATCTCATCAAGATATTCACCTACCGCTTGTACACTACCCGGGAGCGTATAGAGCAGTGTTTGGCCCGAGACACCTGCTACCGATCTGGAAATCAATGCATTTGGTTTTATCATCCCGTATTTAACCCGGATCAGCTCCATCACTCCCGGTATTTCCCTGTCTAACAACGGCCTCACAACGTCCGGGGTAAAATCACGTGGACCGATACCGGTACCGCCCGTAGTAAAGATCACATCATCCCGTTGTTTGATATGGGTAATTAGTTGCTTCTTAAGCTGATCACGGTTATCCGGCAGAAGATGATAAGAGATCTGTGCTTTCAATCCGGTTTCTTTGAAAAATTTTTCCACCCGGCGAATAATCTCCGGTCCGCTTAAATCTTCATATTCTCCCCGGCTGGCCCGGTCACTCAGGGTAATAATAATAATATGAAAAGGATCAGGAAGCATCTTTCTTCTCTTTAAAAACAAGATGTATTTGTTGCATGGTCATTTTCTGGTCCACCGCTTTACACATATCGTATATGGTCAACAGGGCAATATGCACAGCCGTTAAAGCTTCCATCTCCACGCCGGTGGCTCCGTTACAGGTAACCTCCCCCGTGACCCGGATCCGGTCTGAGAGGATTTCAGTATCCACTTTTACTCCTGTCAACAGTAAAGGGTGACAGAGCGGAATAAGGTTGGACGTTTGCTTGGCCGCCTGGATTCCTGCTATCTGGGCCAGGGTTAGTACATCACCTTTTTTAATTTGATTCTCCCGTATCAGGTGAAGGGTTTCAGGCTGAAGCAGAATATCACCTTCAGCCCGGGCTCTTCGAAACTGGTCGGGCTTGTGCCCCACATTCACCATTTTCGCCCTGCCCGATTCATCCGTATGTGACAACTTTTTCATACTTATTTCTTTAAAATCCACAATCTTTCTTTAGCCTTTAGCCTTTTTTGGGCCTTGAGCCTTGATCTTCATCCTCCTATATTATAAAACCGGTGCGTTGAACTGCTGCTTCCCGAAGCCGGTTTATGGGCTACTGCCTGTAAAATGGCTTCACGAGCACCCAATTCCCTCACGGAGTAACCGTTATTGCTGAAAAGGCAGGGTTTGATCAATCCGTTACTGGTCAACCGCAGGCGGTTACACCGGGCACAATGTCCTCCTTCACCTCCGATCACCGGTTTAAAGATACCTTTTTCCAAATCCATTTGATAGATAAACCGTGCCTCAAGCCCACGGGCGGTCGCAAATTCTTTAACAGCTACGGCATCCGGTTCTTCAGGTGAAGATTGGATGACGCAATTTAGTTTCACGGGTTGCAGGCCGGCATCTATGGCTGCATCAATCCCTTTCAATACCTGTTTAAGATCCCCTATCCGTGTTATTTGCCGGTAGCGGGCAGCATCCAGGGTATCCAGACTGATATTCACACGTTGAAGCCCGGCCTCTTTGAGCGATACTGCAAAATCATCCAGTAAAATACCATTGGTAGTCATAGAAAAGTCTTCGATACCACGAATGGTTGAGATGTCTTTTACAAGATCAATAATACCGCGCCGCACCAATGGTTCTCCTCCGGTCAGGCGTATTTTATTGACACCCAGTTCCACTGCAACCCGGATAACCTCCAGGATCTCATGGAACCGGAGAATATCATCATGGTGCATCAATTTTACTCCTTCAGGAGGCATACAATACACACACCGCAGATTGCACCGGTCGGTAACCGATACCCTGAGATAGTTGATTTTTCGATTAAAATGGTCGTACATGGACCGGTTCTCCCTCTTTAATGACTGACTGGCCAACCGGGATACCCAGCATCCCGTCAGCATAACTAAGTGCAAAAATATGTGCCGACCCATGGTAATCCACAGGGATCACTTTCTGTTCACCGGTAATTTTCACCGGAATCCAGGCCAGCCGGTTATTTTTTTTCCGGGTAATCCGGGTGCCAGCTGCGAGGATCAGTTCCCTGGGTTCAATCTTTGCCGCCATACAACGATAAATAAATGGTTTAACAAAGAGTTTCAGCGTCATAAATGAAGAAACCGGGTTACCGGGCAAGCCAAAAACAAATTTCTGATCGCGCGAAGCAAAAGTTGTAGGCCGGCCGGGCTGAATAGCCACTTTGCGAAAATGCAGATCAAAGCCCAACCGCTCCAGCACTTTAGGGACATAATCATATCTGCCCATTGATACTCCACCCGAAAGCAACATGATATCATGATCATCCAATGCATCCCGGAATTGTCTGTAAGAGCGTTCTTCATCATCCGGAACAATACCCATATAATCTGCCTGTATTCCAATGGTATTGAGCTGTGCCACCATTTGATATGCATTAGAATTCCGGATCTGCGCCCTTCCGGGTTTCAACTCCGGCTCAACCAGTTCAGTCCCGGTAGCCAGAACGGCTACGGAAGGTTTTTTGTAAACCTGAACCTGAACTGCACCGATAGTTGCCAAAATCGGGATATGACGGTCACGCAACAAAGTGCCTGCCGATAATACCTGGCTTCCTGTCTGTACATCCTCACCCAGGGGACAAATATTTGAGTGAACGGTTTTTCCGGTAAACCGGATGGTACCATCAGCCTGACGTTCCGTATCTTCTACCGGGATCACCGTATCCGCACCTTCCGGTATCATGGCTCCGGTCATGATCTGGGAACAAGTACCCCGACTGATCTTTTTTTCAGGGATCACACCTGCGGGAACAGATTCAATAACCTGTAATGCCTGATGTATATCTGCAGCCCGGCAGGCGTATCCATCCATGGCACTTTTGTCAAACGGAGGCATGGGGAGGTCAGAAAACAGATCGGATGCCAATACCCGGTTGACGGATTCAGTAAAACGCACCTCCTCGTAACCATAAGTAGCTGAAGATGTGATCACTATATTATAAGCTTCATCAAAAGGGATCATAAGATAAATTTTGACACAAAGGTATAAGGTTAAAAATGTGAAAAAAAATATAGCGACTTTTTCCATTCACGGAGGTTATTTGCAACTATATAATTAACAGGTG
>JAGHDB010000319.1 GCA_021160155.1 Bacteroidales bacterium
CATTTGGGGCTGTTCAGTGAGGATATCGATTTTAAAACCAAGCGGTTACTGGGTAATTTTCCGCAGGCCTATTCCCACTTGGCTTTGATTGAAGCTGCCATTACCCTCTCAGATGAGAAACTTGCTCCTGAAGATCAATTTATCCTAACCACGCAATAGCTGTTGAACTTCGCGTGTGTCATATGAAATCGGATATTTTTTTGAGATCCACGGCAAACGGGTAGTTGCTGCCTTTAATAGTCAGCACCTGATCCTGATTTAATCCGGTTTTAAGTTCTGCGGTACCACTTTTACGGTCAATGTGCTGATCAAGATCGATGACTGTATTGCGGTCGAAAGTGATACGGATCTCAGCCGCATAAAATAGTTGTTCGATCAGGTACAGCCGGCTGAGTTCATTACGGAATTGTTCCGGGTTCCGGTCGCGAAACCCACGGATAGCATTCTGCAGTGAATACCGGAGTTCATCCCGTAATAACCGGGTTTGGATTTTACCGATTTCAAAATGTTTGACATTTTTCTGTTCTACTTTACCTGTCAGGTTGATTTGCGCTGCCGGAATTTTCATGTCACCTCTGACTGAAAACCGGTCTTGGATACGTACATCCAGAAAAGACCCTTCCCAAAGCGGAACTGATCCGAGCCGGTTTTTCAAATCCTTCGCCTCCGGTTCAGAAAGGCCGATTTGATAGGAAATATTAAACCCATTGAAGTCCAGAATGTTATTAAACATGCCCCGTTTGTCAAAGAGGTCGCCCAGTTGCAAACTTTCATTGGTATGGGAAAGCAGCTCCAGTTTGTCATACATCCGGGCAAAGGTTCGTATAGAAATGATATTCATGAATTGAATAGTTTAGCATCCGGGTAAATGACCAAAGATACCAGACAGGCAGAATA
Source organism: Bacteroidales bacterium (assembly GCA_021160155.1). Classification (GTDB taxonomy): domain Bacteria; phylum Bacteroidota; class Bacteroidia; order Bacteroidales; family UBA12481; genus JAGHDB01. The sequence goes on from JAGHDB010000319.1 coordinate 898, forward strand.
ATAAAAAATCCGGATTAAATTTTCTTCATTCTGTTCAAGAACAGGTAAATCTCCTCTCTCTAAATGCGATAAATACCCTATCTTTTTGCTCTATTACCTAAACCTCGTATGATTATGAAACAGAATTATTTTCGATGTGGAAGGAGAGGCCTGATCCTTCTTGCAATCTCTGTTATGGGGGCCTTCACCCTGCAGGCACAAAAGGTCCCGATTAATTTCAACAGGTTCCATGGCTACACAGGAACCCAGGCTTACCTGAAGAAGGTGGCAAAAGCTTATCCCAATATCACCAAACTGGTGACGATCGGAGAGAGCACTATGGGACGAAAGATCCAAGTGCTGATCATCTCTAACCGGAATACCGGCACTCCTCTTGACCGGTATGTTGAACTGCGCCATCCGCGCGGTGAGGTGAATAATGTTCCGCCGATGCAAACCGACCAGGTAAAGCCGGGGCTCTGGATCTGTGCCTCTACGCACGGGAATGAGTTTACCGGAACAGAAGTCTGCCTGTATGACATTGATAAACTGGTGACGGGTTACGGATCGGATCAGGAGATCACCGATTTGATCGACCATGATGTGTTTTATATTTGCCCGATCGTAAATCCCGACGGAGTGTTTAACAGCGTGGAGCGGGATATCCCGCAACGTTACAACTCCATGAAAAAGGATGATGACGGGGATGGAAAAATCAATGAAGACGGGCCGGATGATCTGAACGGAGACGGGCACATCACCTATTTCAGATATAAAAATCCGAAAGGAAATTATATTCAGGACGAGGTGGATCCGCGGATAATGATCCGCATCAGAAAAGGCACTAAAACCGACCGGCAACGGTGGTCGATGATCCGCGAAGATTTTGATAATGATGGTGATGGGAAACGAGGGGAAGATGGCGAACAGGGTATAGACCTGAACCGCAATTTTCCGGAGGGATGGTTCGATGATGCCGGCTACCAGGGCGGATCAGGCGACTATCCTACGTCAGCTCCCGAAACCAGGGCGCTTGCCGAGTTCTTTACCAATCACCACAACATCCTGATGGCTGAGTTTTACCATACATCAGGCGGATTTACTTTCCGCCCGATGGGATCTCTGTCGGATAATTTAATGAATCCCAAAGACCGGGCGGTGTATGATTTCATCCTTGGAAAAAAATATGTAGAAATGATGGGAGGTGATGTACCGCAAGCCTGGCTCCACCCGGATTCATTGGATGTATATCGAAAAGCCCTGGAGAAGAGCTCCAAAAACAGTATTGCCATTAAGCGGGGGTACGAATTTCCCCGCCTGTGGAGAGTCAGTTACGATGAAATCAATGACAAACGTTACGGATTCGGACTTCAGGCCGACTGGGCTTTCAAGGAGTTCGGTACATATGCCCTGACCACAGAATTGTGGAATTACCGGAAAGATCTTCCGGGTTATACTTTTGAAGGGAAGGATGCCTATACCAGGTTTCAGCGTGCAGCCATCAGGTACCAGAAAGATCATTACGGCGGAAAATACTTCCTGGATTGGAAACCTTTTAAACATCCCGAATTGGGTGAAGGAGAGATCGGAGGCTGGCTGCCTCAGTATGGAAGTAATAATGCATTTCCGGGAGAACCGCTGTTGAAAGTCTGTGATACGCACTGGCAATATGAAAAATGGCGTGCCTCCCTGTTACCCAGGATCGAAGTGACCCAGGCTTCCGGCAGAGTATTGGAGAAGGCCGGACCCTATCGTGTCATTGAAGTGACTGCCAAAGTTGAGAACAAAGGTAAATTAGCTACCCAACTGGCACGCGGAGCCTCCCTTCCGGGAAACCGCCAGGATGTAGTCTGGCTGATCGGAAACCGCGATAAAGTGACCTTTTTGCAAGGCAGAGCCTTCCAAAAGATCGGAACCCTTGAGGGAACGATGAAAATTCCCAACCAGCGAACGGGTAAAAACAAAGCTGAGGTCAAGTGGATCGTTAAGGTAAAGGGCAACGCCCCGTTGAAAATTGTGGCCACCTCCCAGAAAGGCGGCACGGTAGTTAAAGATGTCGAAATTAAATAAGGGAGGATCGTAAGATGAAAACCAATAGAAAAAATAATATAGTTAAACAAGTTAAAAAGTCTCCTCGTGTGAAAAGATTCATGGGTGTTCTGGTGCTGATATTGTTCGTTGGAGGAGGACTGTTTCAGCCTGTTAAAGCACAAAGTAAATTGCAAACTTCACCCGGAAGATACCATGGTGAAATGGATTTTCCATGGAGCTGGAAAAGATACTATCCTTATAGCGAATGGACTCAAATGATGAAGGATATTGCCAAAAAATATCCGCAACTGGCTACTACCCAATCGATCGGTAAAAGCCGCATGGGTCGCGATCAGTATCTCATCACCATCACCAATAAAAAAACCGGTGATGACCTGACCAAAACTGCAATGTGGGTGGATGGAGCCATTCACGGAAACGAAGTGAACGGGATCACCTGCTCACTTTACCTGGCATGGTACCTGCTGACACGCTATGATTATGATGCTTATGTGCACAATCTGGTGGATCAGTACACTTTCTACATTCTTCCGGGACTCAATGTAGATGCCAATGCTTCCTATGTGGAGCAACCCAATACGGAGAATAACCCGCGTGAACCTTACCGGCCTGAGGATAATGATGGGGACGGATTATACGATGAAGATCAGACTGAGGATGTGGATGGCGATGGGGAACTCTCCTATATGTTTGTGGAGGATCCTAAAGGCGATCTGAAACTTTCACCGGATAAGCGAAGGTTTATATCCATCGGTGATGAAAAAGATTACCCGGGATTGCGCTTTAAACGTATCGGTTCTGAAGGATATGACAACGACGGAGACGGCTTGATCAACGAAGATGATATCGGAGGACCCGATCCCAACCGGAATTATCCCTATGGATGGAAATTATCTGCCGGGGATCCCTATCCGATGTCAGAAAACTGTACCCGCAATGCGTATGAATTCATGCTGCACCATCCCAATATTTTTGCCAGTTTTCACTACCATAATATCGGGCGGCTGATCATGTTTGCTGCCCCGCAACCTGTTAAAACATCAGGGTCCCAGGCACAGCAGATGAGTTCCTATGGCAGAAGAGGAGGCAGAATGACCACAGAGCAGCGTCTGGCTCAGATGCGAAAAGAGAATAAATACGCCCAATTATTTGATCGTCAGGTTCCAAGGGAGTTTCAGCATGACCTGAGTGTGCAAACGGATATTGTGACAATGGGTGCCCGGATTTTGAAGAATTACACACCGGTATTCGGCGGATTGTTGGGTCAGACACTGGCATCGGCATACAATATGCTGGGTGCTTATGCTTATTTGATCGAGTTGTGGGGTTCTCCCACTTTTGATGCCGATGTGAATAACGACGGGCGGGTTTCGGATAAAGAGTATATGGACTGGATTGATATCGAGCTGACGGGTGAAGGATGGATTAAACCCCATCCGGTAGATCACCCGGATCTGGGCAGGGTCTGGATCGGCGGGTCGGGTAAGAAGCATGTGGGCAGAACTCCTCCGGCAAGGTATATTGAATCGGAAGCCCTCAGAAATACCCAATTTGTACTGTATTGTGCCAGTCAGTTCCCGAAAGTTGAAGTGGATGATATTGACCTGACCGATTTGGGGGATGGCCTCTACTGGGTGGATGTTACGGTGAAAAATGATCATACCTATCCGACTGCTTCTGATCGCAGTAAAAAACTGAAACGGATCAAGCAGGATCAACTGTTTTTCAGCACTTCAAAAAATATTGAACTGGTTCCTCTCGATCCGAAACTGCCGATTATTGATCCGTATGCCGGACGGAGTATGAGGTATTTCGGATATGGAGGAGGCTCATCTTCAGGCGGGATTAAACCGGGAACCGGTAAAGAGATCAAGTTATGGCTGAACGCGAAAGATAAACAGACCTACCGTTACCTGGTACGTAAAAAAAGCGGTAAAGGATGGATCGAAATAAAAATCCACTCCGAACGGGGAGGGGATGATCAGATGCGGAAGGAGATCTGATCACCGTCTCACCTGATTGATTTACCAAAAAAGATCTCTTTTTGATCAATATGATCAATTAAGTTAAAGGGATTGCCATATCTTTGCGGCTTATTTATAAACATGCCGTTTCTAAAAAAATATCATAAATGGCTGGGGTTAATACTTACGGTCTTTATTCTGTTTGCTTCGGTTTCGGGTATTATCCTGAACCATAGAAAAGCACTTTCGGGTATTGATGTAAGAAGAACCCTACTGCCAAAAGAGTATCATTATCATAATTGGAATAATGCTGCGGTAAAAGGCACGGAGAAGATTAATAATGACAGTGTTTTGATTTACGGGAATATCGGGATCTGGCTTACCGATAGCTCTTTCAGTAAATTTTCAGATTTCAACAAAGGGTTTCCAAAAGGAATTGATAACCGGAAAAAGCAGGCCCTCCGGTCGGCAGGTTTATGATTACCGGGATGACATCCGATTATAATGGTGAAGAAATTTATTTTGGTTTTAATAAAGGAGCATTTGCAAGAAACCCTCAAAAACCATTTGTTGAAATGCCCCCGGAAATAGCACACCAACCCATTTCACTTTGGAATGTGGCTCTGGAATTTCATACGGCCAGAATATATAAAGTCCTGTTTGGAAGGCTATATATTTTATTTATTCCCCTGGTAGGATTATTCGTATTATTTATTTTAATTTCAGGTTTTCTTATTTGGTTTAAATCGCGAAAGAAAAAATTAGGGAAAGGTTTTTATGAATAAGTATCACGTAACAGAAGAGTGTGTTTCCTGTCATGCCTGTATTGAAGTAGCAGGGAATAATTTTGAAATGAGCAGTTCGGGATTGGCTTATGTAAAAAAACAACCCGAAAATAAGAACGAAGAAGAACAATGTGAACAGGCACTGGATGTTTGTCCGGTTGCCGCCATAGAACGTTTGGATCAAAACGATCTCAGTACGGATCAGAAACCTATTTTAGCATCGTTTAATGTAAAGGAGACGCTGGATAAGTATCCTCAATTAAAAGATATATTGATTGAATTCTCACCGAAGTTTAAAAAATTATTAAATCCGGTGATGTATAATACGCTTGCACATTTTGCAAGCTTTAATGAAGCTGCCCGTGTCACCGGGTTATCGGTATGTGAAATTTTACACGTAATTAATCAGGCAACAGGTACAATTGATGCATTGCAAAATCTTGCACCTGACTGTGTGAAGATTACAGAACAAACAGATCTGCTTGAATTCAGCGAACCTGTTACCTGGGAAGAACCTGCTGATCGTTACCTGTACAATATGGATAGTATGGGTGAAATTATTGATAAAATTTCAAAACTTGAACCGCAGCAGTGTCTTGTGGCCATTTCTGTTGCCGAACCGGTTGAACTGGTGAAAACAGCGAAGGGACTTGGTTTGAAAGTACATGTGGAAAAGGGCAGGGATTACAGAGTTTCTGTTTTTAATCCTGCTCTTGTTCAGGATGTCGACTGGAAAGAAGAGAAGCACAAATTCGAACAATTGGATGTTCGTTTTATGCAGACAGATCCGTTTGATATCATCATTAAAAAAGCCTATGCGACTGCAGAAGGCAACGGTTTTGTTTTAATCCAGCGCTTTGAACCTGTTCCGATCATAAATATGTTGACAGAAATGGGATTTGAACATATCTCAGAACCCAGGTCAGATGAGGAAATATGGGTCTATTTTTACAAAACGCCAATTGCCGGGGATGCTGAAACGGGCAAGTCGGATAAAACGGATGTGGTAATCCAGTCTGCCACACCGGTTGCCTATCCTGTGATTATGAGGCTGCTTCAGTCTGAAACCATAAGAAAGAAGATTAACATCAAAGAATTAAAAGTTTGGGAAGAGACAGAAAAACATCTTGCGTGGATTACCAATGGTAAAGCGGATATCAGTTTTTCTGCCCTCATTACATCGGTAAAGCTGCGAAATTCGGATGTTAAAATACCGGCACTTTTTGTTTGGGATAACTTTGTAATGCTGACCCGGTATCCGGCAAAGGGATTTAAAGATGTCAAAGGCAGGAATATTCATACCCCGTTATTTGAAGAGGCTCCTCCCTCTAAAATTACTAAGTATCTGATCCGGGCAGACGGACTTGATACTGATGATTTTAATTTTGTTTACGGCAAACCTTTCGGCCGGCCCGAAGAGATCTATTACGATTTTGTTACCGGTAAAGCCGATACGGCTATTCTTCGTGAGCCTGAGGCCAGTTATGCCATTAAAATAATGCGCGACCGTGGTGAGGAGATATCCGTAATTTCATATAACGATCTGTGGAATAAAGTCAACCCCGGATTCGGGAGTTTTCCAAATGCAGGGATTGTTTTTAAGGGTGAGTTTGTAAGAAATAACCCGGAGCTTTCCGGGATATTTCTGCAGGAGTTACAAAAGGCTATTGACTGGGTGAATCGGCACCGGAAGGAAGCGGCACAATTATCTTTTGATATGATGCGGCAACCGGTTGACAGAATTGAATTGTTCCTTAACAGAGTGAACTTCAATTACGTGAGTGGTGATGAATTGGTTAATAAAGTGAAAGACTATTTTAATGTGCTTATAGCGCAGGGAGTGGTGGATAGTGATGTGGATAATTCATTTTACGATATTTTTACAATCAATCATGAGTAATTATTACCATCTGGCAAGAGATCAATACCTTGAACTGGGGATTGATACGGATCAGGTACTGGATACCATGAATCGGGTGGTGATCTCTCTGCACTGCTGGCAGGGGGATGATATCAGGGGTTTTGAACCCCGGCAGAATTCTGTTGGCGGAGGATTGCAGATCACCGGAAATTATCCGGGCCGTGCCCGTAATATCGAAGAGTTGCAACAGGATCTGGAGTATGTCATGCAGCTGCTGCCGGGTCGCCAGAAAGTAAGTCTGCATGCCATATATGGTGATTATAAAGGTGCTTCGATTGACCGCGATCAGATCCGGCCGGAGCACTTTCAATACTGGATCGACTGGGCCAAACAACTGAAAACCGGGCTCGATTTCAATGCCACCTGCTTTGCGCATCCCAACGCATCTTCCGGGCGGACTCTTGCTCATAAAGACCAGAAGATCAGAGAATTCTGGATAAACCATGTTAAAGCCTGCCGGGGGGTCGCTGCCGAAATGGGGCACCAACTGGGGGAGGTTTGTGTGCATAACCTCTGGATTCCTGATGCTTCAAAAGATACACCGGCTGACCGGATGAGCGACCGGCAATTATTGATTGATTCGCTTGACCGGATATATGAAATTCACTATTCTGAAGACCGGATGCTCGATTCGGTTGAGAGCAAACTGTTCGGGATCGGAGGAGAGTCCATGACCGTAGGCTCTCATGAATTTTATCTGGGATATGCTTTAAAAAACAATCTGATGGTTTGCCTGGATAACGGTCATTTTCACCCTACCGAACAGGTGGCTGATAAAATATCCGCACTGATACCTTTTGTAAAAGGATTATTACTCCATTTGACCCGTGGGGTGCGGTGGGATAGTGATCATGTGGCAACGTTCAATGATGAGATTTGTGCAATTACACAAGAGGTTGTTC
>JAGHDB010000189.1 GCA_021160155.1 Bacteroidales bacterium
AAACGGGATGTACTTTCATCCATCCCTATAACCGGTTTGACATCATTGCGGGTCAGGGAACTGCCGCTCTTGAACTGCTTGAGGAGATGCCGGATCTGGATATCTTAATGGCTCCTGTGGGTGGGGGCGGACTGCTTAGCGGGACTGCCATAACCGGGAAATCCCTGTCACCCCGGATACGGATCTGGGCCGGAGAACCTGCCGGGGCGGATGATGCCCTGCGCTCTTTCAGATCCGGGAAAATTATCCCTTCGGTACATCCGCAAACTATAGCGGACGGTTTGCTGACCAGCCTGGGTTCGTTAACCTTTCAGGTCATCCGGCAATATGTGGATGATATCCGCCTTTGTTCTGAAGAATCGATCGCGAAAACCATGCAAATGATCTGGGAACGAATGAAAATCATCATCGAACCCTCTTCAGCTGTGCCTCTTGCAGCCCTTATCGATCATGATCCGGATTGGAAAGGGAAGAGGATCGGTATTATTCTTAGCGGAGGGAATGTGGATCTGGCGAAATTGCCTTTTTGATATTCACTATGACCGGACGATGATCTGATCCGTTCAATGAACCGGTCCGGTAACCTGAAGAGACAAAGGAGTGATCCGGCAAAATGTAGTCAATCCTCAGCCAGGGGATGTATTGATAGGTTGAGCTGAAACCTTTTCCACTGTCAATAAATGAATCATGCAGGTTTTTCCGGATCAGGTGGGTGGCATAACTGACCGGGGTATCATTAAAATCACCGCATACTACTACCGGATAAGGTGAAGTTTGTAAATGAGCAGATAATATCCTGGCTTGTTCGGCCCGCATTTTATAAGCCATCCGGGTTTTGGCAATTAAACGACGGACTTTCTGATTATTAAGCCCCTGGAGCTCTTCTTCGGCTTCAACGTGAAAAGATTGCAGATGTACATTATAAATCCGGATGGTGTCACCGTCAATCAGGAGATCGCTGAATATAAAGAGATTGGTACTGTTATTAAATCTGATCTCACCGGATGAAAGAATCGGATAACGGGTAAAGATTGCCATTCCATGGTTTCTCTTGTACGAGTGATAATTATAGATGATGTGATATTCAGGAAGAAAATCCAGGTCTGACCGGATTTTATCCAGTGTGTAGCGACCTTCGGTCTGGACCATAAACTCCTGCATGCAAAGTACATCAGGTTGTTCATTACGAATGGTCTGAAGCATATGTTCTCCACTGTCGGGGATCTTACTCCAGCCGAAAAAATCAAGTAACCTGACATTATAGGTCATAATCTCAATGCCTTCATTGACTACCTGGTTTTTTGGCTTGCTGAACCATTGTATAGAGTTGGTTATCGGCTTGGTTGTCAGTCCGATAACCAACACGGGCAGTATCACCAGCCAACGGAGTTTGTAAAGAAAGTACAAACCGTAAAGCACCTGTATAGCAAGTAACACCGGAAAAACGAGTCCGAAAAGGGCCAGTAGCCACATAATACCGGGAGAAACCCATTGAGCCATCACAGCCAGCAGATAGGGGATGGTTAAGAGGATATAAATAAATCCCGCAATTCGAAGTCTCGGTCTCCTCATAAGTTTATCGCTTGCTCGATGTGAACAGTTTTTCCTTCTCTTCTTTGGTTAGGGCAGCATACCCGTTTTTGGAGATCTTTTCCAGAATCCGGTCGATTTCAGCCTGTTCGGCCGATTTACGTGCATTGTATTCCATATCTGTTTCAGGACGGCCCCGGGGCTTTTTGTATTTCACCCTCATTTTGGGCCGGGGTTTAAAAAGCGTGACCAGGGCATCAAGAAGCTTGTTAAACCCCCTGACCAGATCCTTTCCGCGAGTCAGTTGCCAGGCATACAGGATCCCGAAAAGTGCTCCACCCAGATGGGCAATATGGCCTCCTGCATTCCCTGATTGAATACTGAAAAGATCAATCAGAATGGTGCCCAATGCGATGTACTTGATCTTTACCGGACCGATAAACATCAGATTCACCCGGTAATCGGGCACATAAAATGAGATCGTCATTACAACGGCAAGGATAGCTGCCGAAGCGCCTAATGCGATTGAAACAGGTACCTGGTCACGAAACGCGGGTAACAGGTTATAGGCTGCAATATACAGCAGTCCGCCTGCAAACCCGCCGATCAGGTAAATAGCGGTAAGTTTTCTGGCATCAAGGTATTCAAGGAAAATTTTTCCAAACCAAAAGAGCCAAAGCATGTTAAAGAGGATATGAAAAAAACCGTAGTGGAGAAACATGTAGGTAACCAGGGTCCAGGGTCTGACCAGAAGCACCCCGGTATCAGCCGGTAATGCCAGAAAACCCAGCAGTGTGGCGTCAAGCTCCCGGCGATTCAGCAGAAAGAAAAAAAGGCTCAGGAATTTAATCAGGATATATACGCCGATATTAATATAGATCAGTCGGGTGAGTACATTGGCCCGTTTAAAGGAATCCCTGATCTGGCTGTTAAAATTTATCATTAATAAAAACGGTTACGTTGTGTTTTATTCCAGAATTTTATCAGGACAAAACCAAAAAGCATGCCACCCAGGTGGGCGAAATGAGCAATATTGTCTCCTGACTGGTTAATTACTCCGGAGTAAAGTTCGATCAATCCGTATCCCAATACGAACCATTTGGCTTTGATCGGAATGGGAGGGAAGAGCAGCATCAGACGGGTATTCGGGAACAGCATGCCAAAGGCCAGCAGTACACCGAAAACGGCACCTGAAGCGCCGATAGTAGGTACATCCACACGTAATTTGACCAATTGTTGCGCGTATTGTATGGCCTGGTTGATATAAGAGGGGTTCGACGGATCGGAAGCCCATCCAGAAAGAAATCCTGAAATCTGGCTCTGATATTGCGGGAAATGAGATTTTACAAACTGAGCGAATATTTCGGGTGCGGGAGTGTTGATCAGTGCCGTGACCTCATGTTGCAGGCTGTTGATACGCAGCCATTGTACCAGCAGATGCAATCCCGCTGCTCCCAGTCCGGTTACAAAAAAATAGATCAGAAACCGACGGCCGCCCCAAACCTGTTCCAAAACCCTGCCGAACATCCAGAGAGCAAACATGTTGAAAAACAGGTGCATCCAACCTCCGTGCATGAACATGTGGGTGATCAGCTGATAGGGTTTGAAATGAACTGAACCGGGATAGTATAACCCCAGCCAGGAAGTCAGATCGGTCCCCGACTGCTGTAATATGATAGTAGCAAGAAATAATAAAGTATTAATAATCAGAAGATTCAATACTACCAGGGGAATGCCACCGGTACGGCTGCCATAGGAATTCATCATAAAATAGTTTCTTTAAAAAAATTGTTTTTCAAGTTCATCCAACTGCAGAATTGTCAGGACATTTTTTCCGGACGGTGTAAATTGAGGCTCTTTACAGGCGAATAG
>JAGHDB010000249.1 GCA_021160155.1 Bacteroidales bacterium
AAATAACTACTGACCGACTAAAATAAAAGAAGGGTACTTCCTTATGGTTTCCCCTTCATGTTGTATTTTTGTTTTTGCATAAACACAATACAACATGGATAAAATATAGTGAAATAAATTTTGTTGGACAGCCTGACGTTTGAATTGACATTCAAGGAAGTGTTGTTGATAGACTCCAAAACCCAACCATACGTTTGTTTAGAGATATATTGAAAGGTGTTGGTCGTAATCCCAGGGGGGACGGGAAAAAGAAAGGAGGGTTAAAAGCTGACGGATTGTCCGCCTTTTGGCGGATTAAATGATAATTGATTGAATATCAGATAGACAATTATTTAATCAAATTATTTTGGACAGCTGTGGTTGCACATCAACATTTTAAACATTATTTTTACCTGTAATCAGTGCAAAGATTTTTAACGTTGATGAAACCTCTGAACTTATCCGGACCGAATTGAATCAAAAAGTCATAACATCCAGTCCCCTCTGGGTTTGATAAGCATTCATCGAAGACGGAATTATACCATGTACCAATGAAAAGAAAAAGACAGCAAACCATTATGTTCATGATCGTATCAGTATCGGTCATGATTTTCACCATTCATGATGTCCTCTCACAATCCACCCACTTCTTCGCCTATTATACCAGGCTTGAATATCAAGACAATCAAAACACCGGCAAATACGCAGATATAATAGTAAACATTAACAACACAGGAAAGCTGATCTTCAGCCGCGAGTACAGCTATTTACCTTACTGGGAAGTGAATGGCTCAAAACATTTTTTTGAGAGAATCATCCCATTCACCGGGGACGGTCCTGCGGAACGACCCGACAAGGTCAACAAATGTTCTTATGTTCGGTTGATTAAAAATTCTGATAGGGAAATCATTATTCATTGGAGGTATGCCCCTGATCAGACCAGCCCGCATTTCACCAATTTCATGAAAAGCTATTCCGGTGATATTGGGGAATATTTTGCCGATTATGTGGATGAATATTTTATCGTTGAGCCCGATGGTGAGGTTACCCGGAAAATAAAAAAGGGTTGCTATTCCCTGGACGAATGGAACGACCCGATGAATGTGACTACCCAGGATTTACAACTTACCCCGAACGGTATCGAAACCCTGAAGCTGGTACCTGCAAAAGTACAGCATCTTCCCGGTGAAAAGATACAGGGAACTGCCGTGATAAATAAAGAAGATCGTTATCCTCTGCTCTGGTGGAAATTTGACGAGGGATTAAAACCAAATTATCCGTATACCAAAGAAAGCAAAACTGGTTCCTCCTGCAAAATAGGTGGCGTCAAAAGCTACTGGAGAGCGGGAGTATCAGGTTCGTGTCTTTCCTTCGATGGCTATACCAACAAAGTGACGATGCCGGCTGAAAAGCTTCCCCGGATCACCAGTGACTTTAGCATTGAAGTCTGGATCGCGCCCCAGGAATATCCTTGGAACGTAGCGGGTATTGTTGATCATGACCGCGATAAAAAAGCCGGTTATTCTTTGTCCATGAATCATTTAGGCCAGATAAGCCTCTATGCCCAGATTGACGGATCGTGGGTGGGACTCTGCACTGAGAAACCGGCAGAACTGTTAAAATGGACCTGCGTCACAGGCGTGTACAAGAAAGATAAAGGTTTTCGGATATATTTCGATGGAGAACTGGTTGATAGCAATAGCATTACTGGTGAACTCACAGATGCCGACGACCTGGATCTGTATCTTGGAATGGCACATGAAAAACAACCGCCCTGGGCATTTGAACGCGATATCACCAAATCTTACCCGTCGAATATGGTGTTCAGCGGATTGATCGACGAAGTCCGGTTGTTCAACCGGGCGTTGGATACTTCTGAGATTTTATCCGGATACCGGAATTATAAACCGGCAAAAAAGAAGATTTTGAATTATTGGGTCTTACCGGCCGGGGAAAATATTCCCAATCGTTTTGGCGCCACGTACACCAAGCTGAAATGCAGTCCCGAATGGGATGGCCTGTGGCGGGTCGGTGATGATGCAGATATCGTGGTTTCCTTTGATGATATGCCCTGCCGGTTTGTATTCTGGAGAGGAACAAATTACCTGCCCAGTATTGTTACAGAACCTGGTCCGAAGGGGATATGGAACAGTGACCAGGGGCCTGAAGTATACGACAACCAGTGTTATGAACACATGTCGGATAAAATCTGCCGCTATTCGCACGTCAGACTGATCGAGAACACGGATGCAAGAGTAGTGGTTCACTGGCGCAACGCCAGCGTTAGCATTGGTTACGAGTGGATCAACCTGGATAAAGACGGATGGGGCTTATGGACCGATGAATACTGGTATATCTATCCCGATGCTGTTTCGGTAAGATACCAGGTTAGCAGACGGATGGCTGATTTTGAGGATGTCCAGACACAGCAAAATGAGCTGCTGAGTCAACCCGGCACCCGCCCGGAAGACCAGATTCCGTACGATGCCATTACGGTATCCAACATCAATGGGGATACGGAATTGTGGAATTATTCTACCGGTATCCCCTACCGGAAAGGACCGGCTATTGATGAACCCAGGAACCTGATTTATATGAACTTAAATTCGAAGTATAAGCATTTCAATATCGGCGAAAACGGTTCATATTATGTCCCCTACAGCCAGTGGGAATCCATGCGGCTGGCTCCGGGACATTCTAAATTCAACGCCTGGAACCACTATCCTTTCGGACTTTTGCCCAGTGACGGAACGGTAGCAACGGGTATTGACAGGGTCAGTTCCTCCTGCCTCGGAACCTTGTACGGTCTGCATCATAAGCTGGATGACGGCAGAACAGATATGTATAACATTTATGGCATTACCGATCTTCCGGCTCCTGAGCTCAGAGATCTTAACCGCTCATGGAACCATGCACCGGTCCTGAATAATATAAAGGGAGCTGAAAGCAAAGGCTATGATAAAGGGCAGCGGGCGTATGTGTTGATCAAAAGATCTGGAAAAATATCCTTCAGCCTGGATGCCTCTGAAGAGAGTCCTGTATTAAATCCGTGCTTCGTTGTCAGGAACTGGGGAACGGATGCAAAAGCCCGGCTGAAGATTAATGGTAAAAACCAGAATGACAATCAGAATGTTAAACAAGGAATCATCAGGGATACAGATGGAAGTTTAACGCTGGTGATCTGGATCAGGCAGAAATCATATGATAAAGTAAGTTATTTGATTGGGGAATGATGGTGGTTGCCGCGACTGCCAAATCAGCCTTAGCAGGGAAAGAAAGGCAGAGTTGTTAAAGAGCCTTCAAAAATCTTACAAACTTATTATTTGTCTTTTATACGGTTCGTTATCTGATTATACAGTATCAACTCTCCATCCTATTTATAAAAAACTTATCTTCGCCTGCATTGCAAAATTTCACACGTCACATAACTTTCATAAAAAATTATCCGATGAAGAAAATAATATTGCCTCTGTTAGTTGTATTTAGTACCTGGTCATTATTCGGACAGACCGATTTTTCGGTAGATCACCTGGTTAATGAGAAGGGTACAGGTAAAGATTTTGCGCTTTTTAAAAACGGATCAGCGGCCAATATATTGGTTGATCCCAAAGATGATAAAACGATTATACTGGTCACCGGATTGTTTTCCGATGATGTGCATCGGGTAACCGGAATCAGACCGGAAGTAAAAAGCGAGCCCGGTTCGGTGTCAAAAAATTGTGTAATTGCCGGTAGTATTGAAGGGAGCCGTTTTATAAAGGAGCTGGTCAAAAAGCATAAAATTGATGTTTCGAAGGTGAAGGGCCAGTGGGAAAGCTGCTTGATCCAGGTGGTCGATAAACCTTTCAAAGGAATTGACCGGGCCCTGGTCGTTGCAGGAAGTGACAGGAGGGGAACTTCCTATGGATTACTGGAAATATC
>JAGHDB010000021.1 GCA_021160155.1 Bacteroidales bacterium
AATCAGGTCGTAAATCAGTATTGAACCTGTCAGCAAAGGACAGAAGACAGCAATTTTTGGAGGGTTTATTCCAGAAACTCGATGATTTATCCCCACCTTTCGTAATTTCTAATGAATAAATTGGGTTTAAAAGGGAAAGAATAGACGTATAATGGAGACAGTAAAATTGATCATTGTTAGCTTGCTACTTGCAAACTACATTCTGTCAGATGGTTATATAAAAGAAAGTGTTGTCTGGTATGCCGGGATATGTACTTTATTCAATAATCCAAATACAAATAAATGATGGAAATATTCCTTACTTTTTCGAACATCAAGCGAACAGCTATGGTAATACGGCCAAAACAACCCTTTATTAACTGGTTGATCGCAATTGATCCGGATATGGATCCTCATCCTATAGTTGATGATGATAATGATATATATCTTTTACCGGATTATGAGGAGATAAAACAGATGGAGCAATGGTTGAAAAAGAACTTTGATTTGATTTTTATCGACCAGATGAATAACTGGTATACTAATGAATCAGTATGGGTAAAGAATAGAACATTCAGGTTATTCAAGGAATGGTTTGACTATTCGTTACATACCATGATCTTTGACACACTCGATACACTAATAGAGAAAATCTGAGTAATATCTATCATGAGAAAAATCGGATTACTTATCGTTTTGGGATTGCTATTAGTCCAATGTCAAACAGAGTCTACAAACAATGATTTAAAATCAACAAGTCACCCCGGCCGGAGTACCTTGTGGTTGGCCTCCTCTAAAACGATATCAAATTGACAGTACACACTTTCCAAGACACAATGCAGTTGTTTGGCCGCAGATTCAAGCATTTTGGGCTGAAGCAACGGCCAAATACAACAGACCTGATATGTTATACCATGAACTTAGTAATCTGGCTGATCATGCTGTTCGTGACATGCAATTTGCAGAGATTTATCATCCATATACAGGTGAGAAATATGGTGGCATCCAGGAATCTAATGGTGAGCTTGTGCAATGGAGTGCTGCCAATCGCCAAACATGGTCGGCAACCGGTTATATCAGGATGCTATGCTGATGACTTTAGTATCTTCAGGAGTTAGTTGCCTGCTCGATTGGTTGTAGCATTTACTCCTCTTGAAAGCAGAGCTTTGAACTCTGCAAGGTGGTCTTCATACACGCTGTTCGGATCGGTGTTGTATTTTTTACATATAGTTGCAGCCAGTCCAATGACTTCACCCATTAATCCGCCTGTACGCATTACCCGCACAGCTCCCAGGGCTTCATGCGTAACACTCACATCGCGACCTGCCATAAACAGGTTCTTTATATTTCTCGAATAAAGCATACGATAGGGTAGCCAGTATGGCATAGGGTATTTTGTATGATAATCTTTTGAGATGAAGGCGTCTCCTTTGAATCCCTTTTCGAAATCCGGATGAGGGAGATGCAGGTCCATATCCCATCCTGTTACTACACAGCCATCATCCCACTGGCGTTTATTTATGAGGTCTTCTTTGGTCAAAATAACCGGACCAAGGAGTCGTCTTGACTCGCGTGGACCCGAAATATATGCAGCCCAATTTAATTTGTAGTTCGGGTATTGTTTATCAACGTTTTTCAGGCAGTCCCAGGCGCCATACATTGCCCTGAAATTCCAATCCCTTATATATTCCCGGTTTAAAATCGGGTCGTAGTCAAAGCCGCTTTCCCAATACCATCCACCCAGGGCCTGAATTCCCTTGATGCCATAAGATCCCGGAATGCCGTCACGCCCGGGAAAAGGTTTATCGCTAAGATCTAAAGCCCAGGGACAACGGGGGAACGATACGGGTTGATCCGTTTCTTTCACATTCCAGAGATTGCTCCTGCCCATGTGACCGTTTTTCGTTATGTCGAAATCAGCTCCGGCCAGAAAGCCAATGCTGCCGTCTCCCGTGCAGTCGGCAACCCATTTGGTTTTGAAGCGGAGCCGTTCACCTGTTACTATATTTTGTGCGATAATTGCTTTGATTCTCTTGCCGGCCATTTTCACTTCATTACCACGGTGATTTAGAAAAAGTGATATGTTTTGTTCAGACCGGACCAAAGCTATCTTTTTTGCATCTTCGTAAATATCTGCTGTGTTGTCAGGGCCGTAATGGGCCCTTCTCTTTTCTTCAAGTTCAGTTACGACATCTCCGATTCTGGGATACTTTTTTCCGTGAGTACTCCCATGCAACCAAACACGTATTTCAGAACTGTTGTTGCCTCCCAGGACAGGCCGGTCATTTATTAATGCTACTTTGAGTCCGTTACGTGCTGCAGAAATAGCTGTGCAGGTTCCGGCAATGCCCCCTCCGACAATTACAAGATCATATTTTCCGCCGTCAGACGGTTTTTTTGAATAGCCGAGGAGTTTTTGACGAAACCGGGTCATAGCTGTCAGGGAGTTGGGCAGCGGGAGTTTTTTGGTTTCACTGAAAAGTATGGCATCACATCGTCCCTCAAAACCGGTCAGATCATGCAGGGAAATAGTTGCCTGCCCCTTATTTGTCCGGATTTCTCCTCCGTCTTGCCAGTGCCATTTCGAACCTTCTGTTCCGAATACGGTATCAAGAGCCTTGCCATTAACGAGTAGTTGAAATTTTCCGGGAGTGCCTTTGGCTCTTTTTGTTTCGGGAGTATCCGGCGTTTTCCACGGAGCTACCCAGTCACGGGTGCGCACCCATACATGGTACAATCC
>JAGHDB010000159.1 GCA_021160155.1 Bacteroidales bacterium
CATTTAAAACCCTGGGATGTAGCTGCCGGTACGGTATTAATCCGTGAAGCCGGCGGAACGGTTTGTGATTTCAGGGGTGGGCAGGATTTTCTCTTTAATGAAAATTATGTCGGCACCAATACGGTAATTCATGATGAATTCATGGAGATCATCCGGAAACACTTTGTACATTAGTGTTTTATTTTTACATTGATCAGATCAGATCTTCATATTCTGCGAGCCATTCAACAGGGAGATCATCAAGCTTTTCAGGAGCTTTTTAACAGTCATTTTGATGGTTTACTTGGATATGGCATTCAACTGACTGCTGACCGTGAAATCAGCCGGGAACTGGTACAGGATATTTTCATCAATCTCTGGAATAACCGTCATAAGCTCAAAGTTAAAACCACTCTGAAAACCTATCTCTTTTCATCCATGCATCATCGTGCTTTAAACTGGATCCGGCATGGAAAAATTGAGACTCTTTACCGGCAACAGCGTTTGGGTGATCTTTTAAGCGGTTATATTCCCCCTCCGGAAGTCTCGCCCTTTCTGGCCGATTATATCAACCAGGCAATTGAACGGCTCCCGGCACGCAGCCGGATGGTTTTTAATTACACTCAAATAGAAGAGTTGAGCTATAAAGAGACTGCCTCACGAATGGGAATATCCATACGAACGGTAGAAAACCTTCTGGCCAGAGCCAGAAAGCTTCTCCGTCATGCATTGAAAAATTTATAATCCCGGATTTAGGGGTTCGGCAGCTTTCAGGTGTCTGTATGATAAAGACTACATCAGATGATTACTGACCCACTGTTATTCAGTTATCTCTCCGGAAACGTTTCAAAAAGGCAAAAACGGTTCATCCTGAAGTGGATTCAATCAGATCCTTCTCATAAACAACACCTTACTGATCTGAAAATGATCTGGAACAGTACCGGTGAAACCGGTCTGTCATTTTCCGGTGAGCGGGAGCTTGCCTGGAAGCAGGTGAAAGAACAAATCCGTCTGAAGAATGAACCGGGTAAGAATCCGTCCCGGGTGCCAACTTATTTTCCCTGGATGGTAGGAACTGCCGCTTTGATTCTGCTGGTTTTTGGCCTCCGCTTTTTTCAATTATCCTCATCACAAACATTTAAAGTACCTGCACACAATCAAGCCGCTGTCAGGTACCTGCTGCCTGACAGCTCTGAAGTTTTGTTATATCCCGGATCCAGACTGGTAATTCCTGCTCATTCGGCTGACCAAATCAGGTTGGTCAAATTAAATGGAGAAGCCTATTTTATTGTTAAAAACATTCAGGATACTCCCTTTATCGTAGACGCCGGCGGAGCAAAAATCCGGGTTACAGGCACCTCTTTTTATGTCACCTCATCTCCACAAAAAGATCAGATCGAAGTAGTTGTTGAATCTGGCAAGGTGCTGTTTTATACCAGTGACGTTCTTGATAATGAAGCATTCAGAGTGGGACTTGAAGCCGGAGAGAAAGGGATTTACTCTATCGCACAAAGAAGTATTTACAAGATCAATGATTATTCATTAAACAGTTTGCCCTAAAACCCAATTAACACCTAATATCATGAAGCGCTCAATTTATCTGCTGTCACTTCTTGTTTTTCTGATCGCTCCCAAAACAGAAGCAAAAGAGTTACAGGCTCTTTTCACCCATTCCAGTTTCTACAACGCCGCTGAAGGACCTTATGTTGAGACATATCTGAAAGTATTTGGCCCATCGGCAGAATATGTTAAAAATGATAACGGCCTGTTTCAAGCCTCTTTACAAGTAACATTGCTCTTTAAACAGAATGAAAAGATCGTGGATTTCAGAAAGTATAACCTTTTAAGCAGTGAATTAAAAGACACTTCCGGTTTAATCCCTCATCTAATTGACCAACAGCGCATACTGCTCCCTATGGGAGTGTATCAGCTTGAGCTTTATTTAAAAGACAATCATGCCGATACCACACCCCTGGAATATGCCGAAGTGCTCGCCTTACAATTTGATGACACCCGGCTCGGATTTTCAGGGTTCCAGTTTATCGAATCGTATAAAGCAACTCAAAAAGAGAATATGCTTTCAAAAAGCGGATATGACCTGGTTCCTTACGTGGGTGACTTTTTCCCGTCAACCCAGAAGAAACTGACTTTTTACACTGAATTATATCACGCCGATCAAGCTCTGGGTAACCAGGAGGATTTTCTTTTCAGATATTATATCGAATCTTTTGAAACCAACTTTTCTCTGGATGAATACTCCAAATTTTCACGGCAAAAGGCTGCTTCGGTTAATCCTCTGCTGGCCACTATCGGGATCGGAACACTTCCTACGGGTAATTACAACCTGGTAGTTGAAGCCCGTGATAAACACAACAAAGTACTGGTATTAAACAAAATTTTCTTTCAGAAAAGCAATCCCGGAATGCAGATCGACCTTTCTGATCTGGCCAGCGTAGATGTTACTGCTACTTTCGCAGAAAAGATTACCGATGTAGATTCTCTCCAGTTCTATGTAGCCAGTCTGTTGCCAATCTGCAATATGTTGGAGAATCAGTTTGCCCGAAACGTCATCAAAACTGTGGATACCAAAAAAATGCAACAATTCCTGTTTAACTTCTGGAAAAACCGGAATGAGCAGGATCCTGAAGCAGAATGGGGTGCTTACCGGTTACAGGTGATGCAGGTTGAAACTGCTTATAAAACCAGAATTAAGCATGGATATGAAACAGATATGGGCAGGGTTTGGTTAAAATACGGAGCACCCGATGATGTCGTTGAAAAGAAACATGAACCCAATGCCTATCCGTATATAATGTGGCATTACTACCACCTGACTGCAGATCAGAATAACCGGCGGTTCATCTTTTATAATCCCCATTTAGCCGGCACAGAATATTTTCTACTCCATTCGGACGCCCGTGGTGAAATTTTCAACCCATACTGGCAATACGATCTGTATGGCAGAAATACCCCGCTAAAAAATTACGAGATCTTTAATGTTGATCCGGGTTATGGCGGACATGCCGGTGAAGTGATCATACGATAAGCTTCTTCGGTGTCATTTCAATTTCCCGTATATCTGACCAAAACTCTGCTGATAGGACTCTCATGGATGCCCAGGTCATTCATGCTGGGCTTATCTGTGATTATTAAATGGCTGTTGAAGGATCTTTTACATTACCGGATTGAAACTATCCAAAACAACCTGGACCATTCATTTCCCGGTTTATCTCCGGAACAGCGGGCACAGATTATGCTGCAATATTACCAGCATTTGTCAGAGCTGGTTCCCGAGACTATTCGCTGGATCCGGAGAAAACCTGCTAAACCGGATCCCGGTATCCGGGTATTGAATCCTGATATTCTGGAAGAACAGGCACGGAGAGGTCAGCATATCGTAATATTAGCCGGTCATATGGGTAACTGGGAATACTTTGCTTCTATCCTGGTACGGTACGGCTTCAATACACTGGCCATTTACAAACCCCAAAGCCATCCGTTCGGTGACCGGCTATTCTATGAAATCCGGGAGAAAAAGGGCATAAAACTGGCCTCTATGAAAGAATCTTTGAGAGTGTTTTCACAGATGCTGCAAGATAATAAACCGGTAGCTCTTTTGCTGGTTGCAGATCAGATACCGGCTGAAGGGGATATTCATTTCTGGGCTCCTTTTTTACATCAGCCCACTGCCTGGTTCACCGGGGGCGGAAAGATTGCAACAAAATTCAAGCTACCGGTTTATTATCTGGATGTCAGCAAGATGGCATTTGAGCAATATCGCATTCGGATCCTTCAGATTGAAAACCATAACCCCGAAGATCCTGAAAAAGGAATCACTTTGAATTATATCCGTCTCCTGGAGCAGAATATCCGGCGACAGCCGGAGATTTGGCTATGGTCTCACCGCCGGTGGAAATACAAACCAAAAGAAACCGTATCTTTATAACCATGCCAAAACGAGTTTCGGTAGTTATCCTGACCTGGAATAATCTGGAGCATCTAAAGCAATTCTTACCTCTCCTGCTTGAACGAACACAGGATGATAGCATTGAGATTATCATTGCAGATAATCACAGCAAAGATCATACAACCACCTGGATTACCGATCATTATCCCGGCATCCGCTTACTTACTTTTAAAAAAAATCTCGGGTATGCAGGTGGATATGCCGCCGCTCTGTCACAAATTCACAGTGAATTTTTCCTGCTTCTGAATTCGGATGTGGAAGTACTCCCCGGCTGGTTACCACCTCTTGTTGAGGTAATGGAAGATACTGATGTGGCTGCCGTAATGCCCAAGATATTATCCAAAAAAGACCCCAGGTATTTTGAATATGCCGGTGCGGCAGGAGGCTGGATTGACCGGTACGGATATCCCTTTTGCCGTGGCAGGATTTTTAATACCCTTGAAAAAGACACACACCAATATGATCAAATTATCCCGGTATTCTGGGCATCCGGAGCCTGTATGCTGGTCAGGCGTGAAAGTTACCTGGAAGCAGGCGGATTTGATCCCGATTTCTTCGCGCATATGGAAGAAATTGATCTCTGCTGGAGATTTCAAAAACGGGGTTTGAAGATTCTTTATCAACCCCATTCAACAGTACTCCATGTAGG
>JAGHDB010000364.1 GCA_021160155.1 Bacteroidales bacterium
CCACAACATTTTTGTGGATATCGGGATTAAACCGGGCAATTATTGGGATTCCCGGTCTTGGGTTGGCCCGAAAGAATGCCTCTGTAGAAGAGATTATCGAACGGATCGGTACTGCACCTGCTGCCGGTGGTAAATCAGTGATTGGTTTGAAAGTTGATCCGATCAAACAGGTCCGGGTCGGGATTATCGGTCTGGGTAACAGGGGATACGGAATGACCCGCAATGTAACTGCCCTGTGTCCGGATAAAGCTACGATCGTGGGAATTTGTGATGTGCGTCCTGAGAAGGTTAACCGGATGAAAAAATTCCTGGATGGGGTAGGGCAAAAACCACAGATTTATACCGGTTCGTTGACAGTTTGGAAAGAGATGGTACAAAGGGATGATATTGACCTGGTATTGGTTTTTACCAACTGGAAAGAACATACTCCCATGGCTCTTTATGCCATGCGGCACGGGAAACATGTAGCTACTGAGGTGCCTATTACTTATACGCTGGAGGAGGCATGGGAACTGGTCAATACTGCTGAAGAAACACAGCGAAACTGTATGATGCTTGAAAATGTTTGCTACGGTAATGAAGAATTGTGGCTGCTGAATATGGCGAAAGAAGGCGTATTGGGTACACTTACCTATGCCGAAGCATCTTATATCCATAATTTACGGGGGATGTTGTTTGGGAATGCCTATTACAACCAGTGGCGGATCAGGCATCACGTGAAGCGCAATGGCAATTTATATCCCACTCATGGATTGGGGCCGGTAGCTCACTATATGGATATCCAGCGGGGCGACCGGTTTGAAACTCTGGTTTCAATGAGTTCAAAAGAAGCTTCTCTTTCGGAGACTTCCAGGACGGTAAACAGGGACAATGAATTTTATAACCGGGATGATTTCAAGCATGGAGATATGAATACCAGCCTGATTAAAACGGTTCAGGGCAGGATGATCCATGTGTATCATGATGTGGTAACTCCCAGACCTTACTCCAGAAAAAACAGTCTGGCCGGGACGAAAGGGTATCATGAGGGATATCCCAGTCGCCTGTCACTTGAAGAGAAGGGACACCGTTGGCTTAACGAGGATGAGTACAATGAGTACCGCAAGAAATACAATCATCCTATATGGGATCGTTTAAAGGATGATATTGAGAAATACGGTGGCCACGGAGGGATGGACTTTGTGGAGATTTTCCGTTTGATAGACAATCTGAACCGCGGAGTTCCCCTGGATATGGATGTATATGACGGTGTTGCCTGGAGTGCGGTTGGGCCTCTCTCTGAAATTTCCATTGAATTAGGAAACGTACCGGTAAAGTTCCCCGATTTCACACGGGGGGCATGGAAACAAAAACGACCGTTACAAATTTTGGTCGATTGATATATAAAGGCGGAGATAATTATCCGCCTTTATTTTTTTACCGACAATTTTTCATGCATGGCCCGGGCAGCTATTCTGCCTGCACCCATGGCTTCAATTACGGTTGCCGAACCGGTAACAATATCTCCTCCTGCGTAAACGAAAGGTTTCGACGTTTCATTAGTCTCGGGATTTACTTTGATATAGCCCCATTTGTTACGTTCAAGATCAGGAGTCGTTTCAAAAATAATCGGATTGGGTCCGGTACCAATTGCGACAATAGCCAAATCGCATTCGAGGGTAAAGTTGGATCCTTCAATCGGTATGGGTCGTCTCCGGCCCGAAGCATCAGGCTCGCCTAATTCCATTCGGATACATTCCATGGCCTGAACTCTGCTCTTCCGGTTTCCCAGGTAACGAATCGGACTGGTAAGCAGATGGAAAATTACTCCCTCTTGTTCAGCATGGTGCACCTCTTCTGCCCTGGCAGGCAATTCGGTTTTTGAACGGCGATAAACAATGGTTACTTCACCGGCACCACTTCTCAAAGCAGTCCGCGCACAGTCCATTGCCACGTTACCCCCGCCAATTACTGCAACTTTGTTGCCTTTAGGCATTGGTGTGTCATATTCAGGGAATTTATAGGCTTTCATCAGGTTCAGCCGGGTCAGATATTCATTAGCTGATAAAACACTGCCCAGACTTTCACCTTCTATACCCATAAAGGTGGGTAATCCGGCGCCAACGCCGATGAATACTGCATCAAATTCTTCCAGCAATTCGTCGATCGAAGTCAGAGGCCCGACTACATGGTTCAACTCAATCTGACATCCCATCTGTTTCAGGTAGTTAATCTCAAATTGAACGATGGCTTTAGGTAACCTGAATTCAGGAATGCCATAGGTCAATACACCTCCGGTGGCATGGGAAGCTTCAAAAATAGTTACTGCATAACCTCTTGAACGCATATCGGCAGCTACAGTTAATCCGGCAGGGCCTGAACCCACCACAGCGATTTTTTTACCGGTATGAATTTTAATCGACGGAGGGGTAACCAGATTCATATTTCGTTCATAGTCGGCTGCAAACCGCTCTAAACGCCCAATGGCAACCGGCTCATCTTTTATTCCGACAATACATCTTTCTTCACATTGGCTTTCCTGCGGGCAAACACGTCCGCAAATAGCCGGCAAAATATTGGTCTCTTTGATTTTCTTGGCGGCACCATCAAAGTCATGCTCGGTAATAAGCTTGATGAAAGCAGGAATATTGATGTTGACCGGGCATCCTTCTACGCAGGTAGGATTTTTACATTGGATACATCGAGTGGCTTCGACAATGGCTTGTTCGGTAGTGTACCCGTAAGGTACTTCATCGAAATTATGTGCTCTGAGTGCAGGATCCTGCTCTGGCATCGGTTGCCGGGGGATTTTCCCCTGCAATTTACGCTTGTCGGATGTGCTGAGGCCGTTCCAGTCACACCCCTTTTTCAAACAGATGTGCATGGGGATCAATCTGGCATCTGAAGAAAGAATAATTTTTGCAGAAGGAGATCCACAGACTTCACAGACGGTTTCCGGATCAATGAGACTTTTTTTACATTTTGGACAAAGCAAATCATCTAATACTTCACCATCTTTTATTGCAACAGAGGATTCAGCATGAAAATCATCCAGCTCAGGATTGAATTTGATTTCAACTTCTTCACCTTTGTAAGTAGCTTTAATAATCAGAAAATGATCGCCTTTTTTATTGACATTCAGGCTGTTATTGCAATGGGGGCAATATCCGTGAATTTGGGTTTTTAATTTGAATGGTTTTATCATTGTTGCTGGTTCCATGATCTTAGTTTATTTATGTATTGAGTGAAGCATACAGACTTTTTCATCCTCTTCGTATAACCGGTTACGGTTTTCTAATTGTTCGAAGTCAACCAGATGACCGTCAAAATCGGGCCCGTCCACACAGGCGAATTTGGTTTTACCTCCAACCGATACACGACAACCTCCACACATTCCCGTACCGTCAATCATGATCGGATTCAGACTTACCATTGTGGGTGTATTATACTCTTTAGTCATTTTGGTGACATTCTTCATCATAATAATAGGACCGATGGCATAGGCCAATTTTATATCTTTTCGATCCTCCAGGAGTGTTTTCAGCGGGTCAGTTACAAACCCTTTATGACCGGCAGTACCGTCATCCGTGGTAATGTAAAGTTCATCACATACCTCACGCATCTCATCCTCGAGAATTAACATATCTTTTTCACGAGAGCCGATGATTCCAATTACATAATTTCCGGCTGCTTTCATGGCAGTGGTTACATGATATAATATGGCCACCCCGGTTCCCCCGCCTACCATCACTACGGTTCCGAATTTTTTAGCTTCTGCTGGTTTCCCCAATGGCCCGGCGATATCAAGGATAGAATCCCCTTCATTCAGAGATCCTAAAAGTGCCGTGGTTTTACCCACTACCTGAAAAATAATCGTTATGGTACCGGCAAGTGGATCTGCATGGGCTACGGTAAGAGGTATTCGCTCACCGGTTTCATTAACCCTGAGTACAATAAATTGTCCGGCCTGAATTTTCTTTGCAATTCTTGGTGCTATAACATCCTGCCGGATGATCGTCCCCTTTGCCATAGATTGCTTTCTTACAATCTGAAACATAATACTTTACTTTTAATTGATGTTTTATAATCATTAACTGCTATAATCTTTTTTAAAAGGCTGCTAATTTATAAATATTATATCAGATAATTCAACCTATTTATTGAATTATAATGTTGTGAAACA
>JAGHDB010000079.1 GCA_021160155.1 Bacteroidales bacterium
GTCATAGGATCGTCCACATCTTTTTTCAGGGAGACGAAGACATTTTTGTGGCGCACATAGGGACCGAAGCGACCGATTCCGACCGTCACGGGTTCTTCTTCAAAGTGCCCCAGTTCACGGGGTAATTTAAAGAGTGCCAGGGCTTCTTCGAGGGTTATGGTTTCAAGAAGCCGGCCGTTTGCGAGACGGGCAAATTTTGGTTTTTGATCGTTTTGCTTGTCGCCGATCTGTGCCATCGGACCATACCGGCCGATTCTCACATACACCGGTTCTCCCGTATCAGGATGATGGCCCAGTAAGCGTTCGCCCGAACTTCTGCCGGAGTTTTTCTCGGTGCTGTCAACCAGTTGGTGAAAAGGTTGATAGAAATTATCGATCATTTGATACCAGACGGTTTCTCCTTCGGCAATACGGTCGAAATCCTCCTCTACCCGTGCGGTGAAGTTGTAATCCATGATATCAGGAAAGTGTTCCTGCAGAAAATCGGTCACTACCATTCCGATATCGGTTGGAAAAAGTTTTCCTTTTTCGAACCCGGTTTTTTCGGTTTTCGCAGTGGAGATTATCTCTCCGTTTTTTTCGGTCAGCAGGTTGATGGTACGGGTATTTCCCGGGCGGTCTTCTTTTACCACATACTGGCGTGACTGGATGGTGCTGATGGTAGGAGCATAAGTTGACGGGCGCCCGATACCGAGTTCTTCCATTTTCTTAACCAGGGAGGCTTCGGTATATCTCGGGGGATGATGAGTGAACCGTTGGATGGCTTCAATCCGGCCGAGGGTCAGCATACTTTCTTCGGTCAGGGGAGGCAGAAGACCGGATTCATTCTCACCGGGATGATTGTTTCCGTTCTCATCGAAGCTTTCACGGTACACTTTCAGAAATCCGTCGAAAAGCAGCACTTCGCCGGTGGCTGTAAATTGTTCTTTTTTATCTGATACATTAATACTGACCGTGGTTTTTTCAAGCCGGGCTTCACTCATTTGCGAGGCCAGGGTCCTTTTCCGGATCAGATCGTATAATTTCTTCTCGTTAACTGAACCGCTGACATCAGTCTGGTCAATATAAGCAGGCCGGATGGCTTCGTGTGCTTCCTGTGCACCTTTTGACCTGGTTTTGAACTGGCGTGTTTTCAGGTAAGCTTCTCCGTAGGAGTTCAGGATCTCTTTTTTAGCCGTATTACGGGCCAGTGAAGAGAGGTTCACCGAATCGGTACGCATGTAGGTGATTTTACCGGCTTCATACAGTTTTTGCGCCAGGGTCATGGTCTGGGATACCGAGAAACCGAATTTACGGCCGGCTTCCTGTTGCAGGGTAGAGGTGGTAAAAGGAGGTGCGGGAGATTTTTTGACCGGTTTCGTTTCAATAGCTCTTATGGTAAAATCTGCTTTCAGGCAATGTCTGAGAAATGCTTCGGCCTCTTCACGCTTTTTGAACCGTTGATTCAGTTCGGCTTTCAATTCGGGAGACTGGTTTTTTGAGCCGTTTACCTTAAAAACAGCCGTAACCCGGTAGGAAGATTCGGATGTAAAATGAAGAATTTCCCTTTCTCTTTCTACGATGAGTTTTACAGCTACACTCTGCACCCGTCCGGCTGAAAGTGAGGGTTTAATTTTTTTCCAGAGGACCGGACTTAATTCGAATCCCACCAGCCGGTCGAGCACCCGCCTTGCCTGCTGGGCATAAACCAGAGAGCGGTTAATGGACCGCGGTTGTTCAATGGCCTGCAGAATGGCTTCTTTGGTGATTTCGTGAAACACGATCCGCCGGATTTTTTCTTCAGGCAATTCTAAGACTTCAGCGAGATGCCAGGCGATAGCTTCTCCTTCACGGTCTTCGTCAGAAGCCAGCCAAACCCATTTGGAAGACGCCGCTAATTTTTTTAATTCGCTGACAATCTTATGTTTATCAGGAGAAATGATGTACCTGGGTTCGTAGTTCTTTGTCAAATTGATTCCAAATTCTTTTTTTGACAAATCACGGATATGTCCGAAGCTCGACTTGACCTGAAAGTTCTTTCCCAAAAACTTTTCAATGGTTTTTGCCTTAGCCGGTGACTCTACAATTACAAGGTTTTCAGCCATTTTACAAGGTTTCCTTTGAAAATCGCCACAAAGGTTAAAATAATTTTCATAACTATAAACGCGTTATGTTTTTCAAAATGGAAGAACAGAGCCGTCTAAATTTGTAATTTTGAAACCAAACTGAAGTATATGACCAGGAAAGCCAAAAAACATTACCGGAAATATGTCCGGTGGTTTTGGGGATTATACGTGGGCGGAATTCTGCTGCTGGTTTTGTTATTTGTTTTTATTGCATCCGGCAAGCTGGGATTTATGCCCTCTTTTACCGAACTTGAAAACCCGGAGATCAGCCTGGCTACCCAGGTGATCTCTTCTGACGGTTCGGTACTGGGTACTTATTACTACCAGGAGAACCGGCGTTTGGTACAGTACCGTGACATCTCTCCTTTTTTAATCAATGCATTGATATCGGTTGAAGATGAGCGTTTTTACCGTCATTCGGGAATTGATTTTCGCGGATTGGCCAGGGTATTGGTAAAGAGTCTTATAATGGGACGTGAAACCGGGGGAGGCAGTACCATCACCCAACAATTGGGCAAGTTATTGTTCCCGAGGGAGGAGTATCATAACCCCGTTAAATTTGCCATCCGCAAATTCAGGGAATGGGTGATTGCCGTGAAGCTGGAGAAGACTTTTACCAAAGAGGAGATACTGACTTTATACCTGAACAAATATGATTTTATTTACAATGCGTCCGGGGTAGAGTCAGCCAGTTATGTATATTTCAACAAGTCTCCGGCAAGGCTGAGCATTGAAGAAGCTGCCGTGCTGGCGGCGCTGGCAAAAAATCCCTCCTTATACAATCCGCTGAGGTTTGAAGATAATGCATTGAAGCGGAGAAATCTGATCCTGGATAAGATGAAGGAGCAGAAATATGCAGATGCGGCACTGGTGGATTCAGTCAAGCAACTTGCGATCCATACCGATTATCATGCGGTGGATCATAATATTGGTCCGGCTACCTATTTCAGGGAATATTTACGGAATTTACTGACTGAACCGAGGCCGCAGCGAAATGCAAAAGATGCGGCAGCGTGGGATTCGGATCCGTTACGCGGATGGTGCCGGAAAAATTTCAAAAAGGACGGCACTCCTTATAATTTATATCGTGACGGATTGAAGATTTATACCACGATTGATTCACGGATGCAGCAATATGCGGA
The DNA here is from genome assembly GCA_021160155.1 of Bacteroidales bacterium. Classification (GTDB taxonomy): domain Bacteria; phylum Bacteroidota; class Bacteroidia; order Bacteroidales; family UBA12481; genus JAGHDB01. The sequence continues at coordinate 3,248 of JAGHDB010000079.1, forward strand.
GGAGGCGGTTGTGGAACATCTCAGGGACCAGTTGCAACCTGAATTGGAGAGTGAGTTCAGATGGAACCGCAAGGCTCCTTTTCCCGAGAATTATACGAAGGAGCAGATTAACCGGCAGATGGCGATGACGCGAACCTGGAGTGAGCGTTACCGGGTACACCGGTACGAGCAGGGGTTGTCGGAAGATTCTATCCGGAAATTGTTTGACACGCCGGTCAGGATGCGGATCTTCACCTGGAAAGGGGATGTGGATACGGTGATGACTCCCAATGATTCGATCCGGTATTACAAACGTTTTCTGCGTGCGGCCTTTATGGCGGTTGTACCTCAGACCGGGCAGGTGAAGGCATATGTGGGAGGTGTTGATTTCAGGCATTTTAAGTATGACCAGATCATGCAGGGGAAACGGCAGGTAGGGTCGGTTTTTAAGCCCTTTGTATATACTTTGGCCATGGAACATGGCTATTCACCCTGTTACCGGCTGCCCAATATCCACTATTTTATCGAAGGAAATTTTGGGGGTAAGGATACTATTTACCAGCCAAAATTCAGCTCGACGAAAGAGCTGGACGGTAAAATGGTGACGCTGAAGCAGGGATTGGGGAAATCGCTGAACCAGATATCGGTATGGGTCATCAAACAGTTTAATCCTGAGTCGGTCATTAATATTGCACGTAAAATGGGGATCCGGTCGGAGATTCAACCCAACTGGTCAATTTGTGTGGGGGCGGTAGAACTTCCTGTTTATGAAGTGGTTGGAGCCTTCACGGTTTTTGCCAATAAAGGTATCTGGGTGAAACCCTATTTTGTTACCCGCATTGAGGATCAGGATGGCAATTTGCTGGCTTCATTCAGGCCCAAAGAACAGGTGGCGATTGATGAGGTGACTGCATACAAGATGTTGGATATGATGCAATATACCACCAGTACGCAGGGTACCGGGCGACGGCTTAGGAATACGTATCATTTTACCAATCCCATTGCCGGGAAAACCGGAACGACCAATGACAATGCCGACGGGTGGTTTGTGGGGATTGTGCCGAATCTCGTAGGAGGTGCCTGGACCGGCGGTGAAGACCGGTCGATCCGGTTTAAAAGTAATCTGCTGGGTCAGGGTTCCAACATGGCTCTTCCGATCTGGGCCCGTTTCATGAAAAAAGTATATGCCGACAGCACGCTGAATGTTTCTCAGGAGCCTTTTGAGAAACCGCTGAATTTTAATCTGGATTTGAATTGTGATGATACGGTGAAGCAGAAAGTACGGAAGGATGACTGGGACGAAGAATTTCTGCTTCCTTAAATTAATTGTTTGATCAGGTCTCCCATATGCCGTACGGGCGTGATCTCGATTTTATACCGGTTCTGTTGCAATCCTTTCCGGTTATGAAACGGGATCAGGATCCGTTCAAATCCCAGCCGGGTTGCTTCACTGATCCGCTGGTCGATCCGGTTGACCGGCCGGATTTCACCTGATAATCCGATTTCACCGGTGAAGCAGATATTCTGTCCGAGGGAGAGGTTTTTATCCGAAGAGAGAATAGCGGCCACGACTGCCAGATCAGCAGCCGGATCAGTTACCCGGAGCCCGCCTGCCATATTGATAAACACATCTTTAGACGATAATTTAAATCCCGCCCGTTTTTCAAGAACGGCCAGCAACATATTCAGCCGGCGGTTGTCAAAACCGGTAGTAGTCCGTTGCGGGGTAGCATATACGGAAGAGCTGACCAATGCCTGAATTTCAATCAACATGGGGCGCTGGCCTTCGATAAAAACGGATATTGCATTGCCACTCAGTCCGGTATCCCGGCAGGATAGTAAAAACTCCGAAGGATTAGGCACTTCCAGCAGTCCGGATCCGCTCATTTCAAAGATACCCAGCTCATCCGTGGATCCGTAACGGTTTTTCAGCGACCGGAGCACGCGGTACTGGTGTTGGTGGTCACCTTCAAACCGGAGTACCGTATCTACGATATGTTCAAGCACTTTCGGTCCGGCCAGATGGCCCTCTTTATTAATGTGTCCGATCAGGATCACGGGCAGGTTGGTACTTTTGGCCTGTTTCATGATCTCTGCCGTACACTCGCGGATTTGCGTAATGGTGCCGGCAGAGCTTTCGGCCCGTTCACTGACCATAGTTTGGATCGAATCGATGATCAGCAGGTCGGGATTCAATTCGGTGACCTGGCGGAGCAGGTTATCGAGTGAGGTTTCGGATAAAAGAAAAAACCCGTCGTGGTCTTCACCGATGCGTCCGGCGCGTAATTTTAATTGTTCGGGACTCTCTTCGCCGGACACATACAGTACTTTACGTGTGGTCAGTTTGAGTGCCAGTTGTAATACCAGGGTGGATTTTCCAATGCCCGGTTCTCCGCCGATCAACACCAGCGCCCCGGGTACCAGTCCGCCTCCCACCACCCGGTCGAATTCATTCACCCCTGTTTGTATCCTTGATCTGGCATGGGATTCAATATCCGGCAGCCTGAGAGGCTTTGACGGAGTCAGCGGCTGAGCCCGTGAGGATACCTGACTTTTCTGCACCACCTCCTCTACATAAGTATTCCATTCGCCACATGAAGGGCATCGGCCGATCCATTTTGCTGCCTGGGCACCGCAGTTTTGGCAGACATAGATGGATTTGGACATGATTTAGGGAGGGTTTAGGGAAGGTTTAGGGAAGTTTAGAAGGTTTAGGAGGTTTAGGAGGTTTAGGGGGTTTAGGTGAGTTTATTGGTCTGGGTGTCGGGGAAGACGAGAGTGGGTTGATGTTGTTTGGCTTCTTCGGCATCCATTATGGCGTAGGAGATAATGATCACTACGTCTCCGATTTCGGCTTTACGGGCGGCGGGACCGTTCAGGCAGATCTGGCCGGATCCTCTTTCTCCTTTAATCACGTAAGTTTCAAGGCGTTCGCCATTATTCAGGTTCACCACCTGAACTTTTTCATTTTCAATGATCCGGGCGGCATCCATCAGGGCTTCATCAATGGTAATAGACCCTACGTATTGCAGGTTGGCATCGGTAATGGTTACCTTGTGGATCTTGGATTTGCAAATTTCAATATACATATCCGTATTTAATAGTCGGGACAAAGTTATAAACTCTTATTATCCAAAACAACTAAGTTTTGGGACTGTTTATTCAGGAGGCCTCATTCGCATGTTGTCAATCAGTCTGATTTGTCCGGCATAGGCGGCGATGAAGCAACGGACCGGCGTGTTTTGATCCCATTGGGCGACCGGTTGCAGGGTCAGTTCATCGGCTATCTCCACATATTCGGTTGTGATGCCCGGGGCCTGGTCAATCATCTCCCTGATCTGCCTGACCAGTTGACCGGGGGATAGTTGATTTGCCGCCGACCGGGCCGACAGAAGTGCCTGGTGTATGATCGCGGCAAACGGGCGGATCTCCCCGGGGATTCTGATATTTCTTGAGCTCATAGCCAGTCCGTCCGGTTCACGGACGATCGGACAGGCAATCAGGCTGACCGGGTGGTGTTGCAATTCAATCAGACGGCGGATGACCATTATTTGCTGAAAGTCTTTTTCGCCGAAATAGGCCCGGTCGGGGGTGGTGATATTGAAGAGTTTATCCACCACGATGGCCACTCCGTTAAAATGGCCGGGCCTGTATGCGCCTTCCATGACCGTTGCCACCGGTCCCAGATTGAAAGTACGCGTATCGGGTTCGGGATACATTTCCCGGACATCCGGCATGAAAACCAGGTCGTGAGGGCGAAGCAGCGGATTCAGCAATTGAAGATCCCGCTCGGGATCCCGGGGATAATTTTTCAGGTCATCGGGATTATTAAACTGAATGGGATTGATAAAAATAGTGACAACGACGGCTTCATTTTCATGAAGTGCTTTTTTTACGAGCTCAAGATGGCCTGCATGAAGAGCACCCATGGTAGGTACCAGTCCGATTGACCGCTGTGCTGCTTTCAGGCGGTTCAGCTCATTGCGGAGCGGTTTGATATGACTGAAGGATTTCATGATCCGGGGTGAAAATGCGGACAAAAATAATGAATATATTGTTGATAACCGGATCCGCTGTTGTTAATAAGTTGAAGATTAAGGCAATTTTTTACTAATTTTGCGTACGCAATGATAAAATCCGGCAGGATGAAAAAGAAACGAGTTCTTTACATTTCTCAGGCAATTACTCCTTTTCTCCCGGAAACAGAGATGTCACGGATCAGTCGGTTATTGCCGCAGGGCATTCAGGAGAGAGAACGTGAAATCCGAACTTTCATGCCGAAGTTTGGTGTGATTAACGAGCGACGTCATCAGTTGCACGAAGTGATCCGGTTATCAGGTATGAATCTGATCATTGATGATACCGACCATCCGTTGATCATCAAGGTAGCTTCAATTCAGGCAGCTCGTATGCAGGTCTATTTCATTGATAATGAAGATTATTTCATGAGGAAATCGATTTTTTCGGATGAGAACGGACAGGAGTTTGAGGATAATGACGAACGGGTCATATTCTTTGCACGCGGCGTATTGGAGACCGTTAAGAAATTACGATGGACTCCGGACCTGGTACATTGCCACGGCTGGTTTTCTTCACTGATTCCTTTTTATCTCAGAACGGTTTTCAAGGATGACCCGCTGCTCGGGACGGCAAAAATTGTCTATTCGGTATATGATGATCCGTATCAGACACCGCTCAGGAAGGAGATAAAAGAAAAAATGATGATGCCGGGTATGAAACCCGGCGACTTATCCGTTTTAGACGGGACGGATTATTTTCATATGAATAAAATGGCAATTGATCATTCGGATGCAGTGATCCTCGGGAGTGATAAAGTGTCTGTTGAGCTTGCGGAATATGCAAAATCAACGGGTAAACCGATGTTGACGGGGCAGGATACGGAAAATTTCGTGGAGGTTTACTCACAATTTTATAAGGACCAATTAGGTGTTTAGCGATTAATCAGAAAAACATGCGGATATTTATCAGATGGTTCGGGGCCATACCGGGCTTCAGAGTTTTCATAATAGTATGTGTCGTAATAGCCGGATTGGCTGCTTGCAACAACAGTGAAGAATTAGGTATAGAACTGGCTGCAGCCGGAGACCTGTTCAATTACCGGGTAGATACAACAACCCATATCACCGTCAGCACCCTGCGTCAGGATTCGCTGACTTCGGAGCGGCGTTCAGCGGTACTGCTGGGGAGTTTGAATGATCCGGTATTCGGGCGTTCATCGGCTTCGATGATGACTCAGTTTCGTCTTTCCAGTAATAATGTGGATTTCGGTGATGATATTGTGGTGGATTCGGTCAGGTTGTTATTAAAATACAAAAGTTGTTACGGGGATACCACCGAAATGCTGCATGTGCAGGTTTATGAGTTACAACAGGATCTCTATTATGATTCAACGTATTATTCAAATCTGGATCCGGCCGGTTATTACCAACCCGGTCAACCGGTAGGCTCTTATGATTTTTTACCCTCCCCGGCGGCTGATTCTTTGATTATTCCTCTTTCTGATGATCTGGGATACAAAATATTAACTGCCGACACCGGCCATTTGGCCGATAACGATGTGTTTTTAGAATATTTCAAAGGTCTCTATCTGAAAACCGATCCGGCAGTGTCACAAGGATCGGTTTGTTATTTTGATCTGGCCGGAGGCAAATCACGGCTGATTCTTTATTATCAAAATTCACTGGCGGATTCTCTTTCATATGAGGTGATGGTCAATAACAACTGTACCTGGTTGTCGTTGTTCAGCCACGATTATGATGCCTCGCAGATAGCCTCTCAGATCAATGATTCAGCCGGCCGGTATGCGGATGTTTATCTTCAGGCAATGGCTGGATTAAGGGGCTACATCCGGTTTGAGTTCGGGGATACCCTGCTTGTGGATGCGGCTTCGGGTATTGCGGTGAACAAAGCGGAACTGATTCTTCCGGTTGACGAAGACCTTACGGCGGATGCTTTTCTCAGGCCCTCTGCGCTCAGGGTCTATTATGCCCAATCTGACGGGACCAATGATTTTATTGATGATATTCTCCTGGGTTCGGATTATCACGGCGGCTTTTACCATGAAGCGGAGGGTGTATATACCTTTAACATCACCCGGCATATACAAAACCTGTTGCATCCGGATTCAACCAAACAGAAAACCAATAACGGATTGTTTCTTACCGTGGATGCCGACCGGGTTACAGCCAACCGGCTGATCCTGAAAAACGGCAATCTTGCGGACGGAATCCGGCTGAAGATTGTCTATAGCCACATTAAATAAAGACAAAAAAGCTGTCCGGGTTTTTTGTTTTCTCAGAATAGCACTAATTTAGGTGAACCATTTTCATTTGAATCACCAAATATGTGCGGAATTGTCGGTTACATTGGTGGGCAGGAGGCCTATCCAATCCTCATAAACGGGCTGAAGCGGCTTGAATACCGCGGTTACGACTCTGCCGGAGTGGCCTTGACCGGTAAAAATTTTCAGATACAAAAATGCAAGGGCAAAGTTGCGGACCTTGAGAAGCTGGGTGTTTCGCATCCCATGAAGGGACATGCCGGAATGGGTCATACCCGCTGGGCTACGCACGGAGAACCCAATGAGGTCAATGCACACCCCCAAACCTCTTATCAGGGTAATATTGTATTGGTGCATAACGGCATCATCGAAAATTATGCTTCGATTAAAAAACATCTGCAGACACGGGGAGTCAGATTTACCGGTGAAACGGATACCGAAGTACTGGTCAACCTGATTGAGCATCTGTACCTCGAGGGTGATTTCTCTGCCGAGCTGGCTATTCTTTCGGCTTTGAATAAAGTGGAGGGAGCTTACGGGGTGGTAGTGGCCTGTAAAAACGAACCCGACCGGTTATTTGCAGCCCGAAAGGGGAGTCCGCTGGTTGTGGGGGTGGGTAAAGGAGAGTATTTTCTTGCTTCGGATGTTACTCCGCTGGTGGTATATACCCAGAATGTGATTTACCTTAATGACGATGATTTTGCCGTGATCAGCCGGGATAATTTCATTTTGAAATCGATCAAGAGCAATCATTTACAACCTGAGATAAAGGAGCTTGAGATGTCAATCGGAGAGATTGACCGTGAAGGCTTCGCGCATTTTATGCTGAAAGAGATCTTTGAACAACCGCGGGCCATTCTGGATACTTTCAGGGGGCGTCTCCTGCCGGATTATTCGGGTATTCAGCTTGGGGGGTTACACCAGGTGCTGCCACTGCTTTATGGTGTCAAACGGATAATTATTGTGGCCTGTGGTACTTCGTGGCATGCCGGACTGGTAGGGGAGTATTTTTTTGAAGAGTTGGCGCGTGTGCCGGTAGAGGTTGAATACGGTTCGGAATTCAGGTATCGCAACCCGATCATTTACAGGGATGATCTGGTTCTGGCGATCAGCCAGAGCGGTGAAACGGCCGACACCCTGGCGGCTGTGAAGCTGGCCAGGCAGAAAGGGGCCACCGTCATTGGGATTTGCAATGTAGTGGGATCTTCCATTTCACGTGAAACCGATGCGGGAGTTTATACCCATGCCGGTGTTGAGATCGGCGTAGCCAGTACCAAAGCGTTTACCGCACAGGTGACGGTATTGATCATGATGGCTCTGCTGACCGGTCGCAATAACGGCCAGTTAAGCCAGGAGCGGTATTCGGAGTTGATCCGCGAACTGGTTGCGATTCCTGATAAACTGAAAAAGGTATTGGAGCAGGACGGGGAAATCCTGGAGCTGGCCCGTATCTACCAGGATGTTCAGAATGTCATCTACCTGGGTCGTGGCGTATTTTTCCCGGTAGCTTTGGAGGGGGCTTTAAAACTGAAAGAGATCAGTTACATCCATGCAGAGGATACCCTGCTGCCGAGATGAAACACGGTCCTATTGCGCTGATTGATGAGAACATGCCGGTGGTGGTGGTGGCAGTCAAAGATCATTCGCTGGATAAAGTGATCAACAATATCCAGGAGATCAAGGCCCGGAAAGGAAAAGTAATTGCCATCGTAACCGAGGGGGATGAAGTGATTTCAAAACTGGCGGATTATGTAATCGCGGTACCGGAATCTTTCCCTGAATTTTCCGTACTGTTGTCAGTCGTTCCGCTACAGCTTCTGGCCTATCACATTGCCGTACTTCGCGGATGCAATGTGGATCAGCCCCGCAACCTGGCTAAATCAGTAACCGTAGAATAGATCCGGATGAATCCGAAAACACATCGACAACTAACCAGGAATGAGATAGATATCCTGATTCGTCAGGGATGTCACGCCGAATCGTGGGATCTGTTGCGGGTAAAAGATCCTTTTGATCCCGAAAGAATTCAACGGGTTGATTTTCACGGGATCAATTATTTGGGCAGTTTTCAGGGCGAAGTTACTTTTCCCGGGGGATTTAAGAGAGCAACCGGTATTTATGATGCCTGTTTGTTCAATTGCCTGGTGGAGGATGAGGTGTATATCCGTGACATACGCAGTCATGTGGCCAATTACTGCATCCGGCGGGGAGCCGTCATCCGGCAGGTGCATTCAATAGTTAAAGAGGGCGACACCACTTTCGGTAACGGTGAACAGATCTCCGTGCTGAATGAAGCCGGGGGGCGTGAAGTACCCATGTATGACGGCTTATCGGCACATCTGGCGTATATCATGGCACTGTACCGTCATCGTCCCGGGTTGATCAGGCGGTTGAGCGACCTGATTGAGCGGTATGCGGATGGTTGTAAAAGCGAGAGGGGTGAAATCGGGCCCGGATCCAGAATTATTAATACCGAATGTATTTACAAT
>JAGHDB010000324.1 GCA_021160155.1 Bacteroidales bacterium
GGTAATGCTTTTATTTGGGGATAAAAAGCCGTAGGTATTTGTCCCACTACTTTTTCTTCAAGTTGTTCCTGCACTGAACGGGCATTCGGAGCAAAATTGTAACTGTTTTCAAGATAACCTTTCACCGTAAATGTATAATAAGGCAATACGCCGATTTTGTTCAATACCTGTCGCAGTTTTGCAGTATGCCCCCGTCGTGATCCGGCTGTGGTAAATACCATCTGATTGGTCACGATCCATCCGGCCTGCAAGATTTTTTTCACTGCCTTAACCGTTTCTTCGGTCACCTCCATGGCAGATTCAATATGGGTTTGAATGACAAATTGCCGGATGCCGATTTTTACAGCTTTTTCTTTAAACTCTTTCAACACTTCGATTAATCCATCGGTGACCCGCATAGGCAGGTAAGCGAGCAACCGGGTGCCCAGTCTGACTCTGACCATTTCAGCCAGTTTCTCACCCTCCTTACGCAATTTATTTGCCTCTTTTTTACGATACGCCATCTCATACACTTCATCCAGTAATTTTCTCAATGAATTATCCGAACTCATCAGGGCATCTCCGCCGGTGATCAGGATATCCCGCAATTGGGCATCCTCCTCAAAATAGTGCATTAAAGATCGCAACTTCTCGGGCCAGGTCATTTTCGGTTTCATTTTTTCAAGGTTGAAATTCAAATGACCTGCCTGAAAATCATACATCCGCTGACAGGAAACACACAATCCTCCACAGGCTCTGCCCACAGTATCCGGAATCAGGATCGCCACTTCGGGATATCTCCGGTGAATGTTGTGATGGGTAGGCAGTATCCATCCGGCAGCATTGGGTTTTCCAGGTTCAACCCGGTCTTCAAGTTCCCATGCCACAATCTTGCCGAACTCCCTGATCAGAGGTTTATTCATCAGTACATAATCCCGGATGGTCCGGTCGGCTTCAGCCGCATATCCAAGAATCCTTGTATTCAATAAAGAAAGGTAATAGGGATTAATAAACAGCGGAATACCTGCCCGGCGGCCCTCCTTCAGGAGTTCCATCCTTTCGTAACTGAGACTGTAATTTAAAAACTCATTTAATAATTCAGGTTCCCGGATGGCAAAACGCAGATGAAAGAGATGATTATTCCACCAGCGATTGACCTGTTTCACTTTTTGTTCATGAGTCAAACCCGGCTTAAAAAAGAATTTGGGATCATGATAATATCCTTCATCAATTTTCCTTATAATCACCTCAATTATATGATCACGGTTTTGTTTTCGTTCATGTAACATCTCCGGATCCAGTCCGGACGGATGGCGATCCATCCACTCCTGTACCTCCTCGGCCAGCGGTTTGGTCATCTTTTTCTTCTCGCCCGTAAACTGGAGAAAAAGGTGGTACATATCCTCGAAAAAATCGTATTTGGCGCCTCCAACACCCTGATTAGCCGCCAGCCACAATAATCTAAAAGGATTATTTAATGAAGTACGATTAATCTTAATATTTGGGTCGGTAAACTTAACTCCCGTGAAATCAATATAATCCATAATCCGTATAGCGGCATAATCCTGCCAGTCCAATTTGGTAAGATGATCCCTTCCCCTGATCTCTTTCTTGTAATATTGGTAGGCAATAGGATTTGACTCAAAATAATTCATTACCCACCCCCGGATCATTTCAATTGCCTCTTCAGGAGACTGGCTGGTAGACAAAATCATCTTCAGGCGGGGGACTTCGTTCAATAATTTATTCAGGATGCGATGTGACCGTATGTCTATCGCCACATGACTTAATTTAATATCTGATTTGGTATATGAATGACTCCCCCGGATTTTTCCATCATTTTTCATCATATAACCGATTTTAACTGTTTTTCAAAAAGGATGCTTAAATTACAAAAACCCGGGCAGAATACCAAAAAAAAGATCTATCCATCATCATATCTCAAATTAGTGATTATATTTAAAACATGCAGAAAAGTCGTTTATTCTTCTGGTCGATCACCATTGCTTTAGGTGGTTTTCTTTTTGGGTTTGATACCGCAGTAATTTCAGGTGCCGAGCAATCGATCCAGCACCTGTGGCATTTAAGCGATGTAAAGCACGGCCTGGCAATGGCTATTGCGCTGTACGGAACCGTATTGGGGGCTTTGCTCGGAGGATTACCTGCGGATGCCTGGGGTCGAAAACGCACCCTGATCATGGTCGCTTTACTGTACCTGGTGAGCGCCATCGGATCCGCCATGGCTCCTGAAGTCTATTCATTTATGGTATTCCGTTTTATCGGGGGTATTGGTGTTGGAGCTTCATCCGTAGTAGCACCGATCTACATCTCCGAGCTGGCTCCGCCGGCACGCCGGGGGAGACTGGTAATCCTTTTTCAGTTGAATATCGTTCTGGGTATTTTTCTGGCTTACCTTTCGAACTATCTGATCGGCAGCGGCAGTGAAACCAGCTGGAGATGGATGCTGGGTGTTGAAGCTGTTCCGGCTTTTCTTTTCTTTCTGTTTATTTTCGGTGTGCCTGAAAGTCCCCGTTGGTTGTTTATCCGTAAAAAAGATGAAAAAGAAGCCTCCCGGATCGTTACCCTGGTTGATCCGGATCATGCCGTTGAAATTCTTAAAATGATCCGGAATGCTGCCCATGAAGCAAAACCCAAGAGATTCTCTTTTGAACTCTTCTCCGGTAAATACAATTTTCCGATCCTGCTGGCAGTGCTCATTGCGGTTTTCAATCAACTCACCGGGATCAATGCGGTGATCTATTATGCACCAAGAATTTTTGATCTGACCGGTATCACCCGTGATTCAGCTCTTTTGTCAACCGTTGGGATCGGATCGGTCAATATGATCTTTACTTTTTTAGGAATGGCGGCCATTGACCGTTTTGGGAGAAAAACACTGATGTATTTCGGGTCATTTGGTTTGATATTGGCTCTCGGACTGCTTTCTCGGGCATTCTACCTGGATATCTTTAAAACCGTTCCCTATCTGTTGTTTCTCTATATCGCCTTCTTTGCGCTCTCTCAGGGAGCCGTTATCTGGGTATTCATTTCAGAAATATTCCCCAACCGGGTCAGAGCTGCCGGACAGTCACTTGGCAGTTTTACCCATTGGACCATGGCAGCTGTCATGACCAATGCCTTTCCGTTTTTTGTCAACAAATTTCACGGGGGGCCTATTTTCCTCTTCTTTTTCATCATGATGCTTTTCCAGCTGTTGTTTGTCTGGAAAATCATGCCTGAAGCCCGGCATATTTCACTGGAAGAACTGGGTCGTAAAATGGTTCGGCGCAAGTGACATCAGACTATCAACCAATTCAGGATAATCACCTGCAATATTAACCGTCTCATAAGGATCATTCAACTGGTCATATAACTCAATCACCGGCTGCTGTTTTCTGAAATACCGGGTAACCCGGTACCGTTCGGTTCGCAGTGTAATTCCCTGACGGAAAAACCCATAAGCCGCCTGAACCGGATTCTGAAGTCCGCGTTCAGAAAAGAGCGCTGCAAAACTTTTTCCATCCCCTTTATAAGGCATCTCTAACCCACACAAATCCATTAAAGTAGGATAAATATCCACTGTACTGACCACTTCATTGGCTACTACTCCCGCATGATACTGTTTAGGAACCCGCATGATCAGCGCACTGCGTAAAGCCCATTCAAAAAGGGTATGTTTCCCCCAAACCCGGTGATCTCCCAGATGCCAGCCATGATCCCCCCAAACCACCACAATGGTGTTATTATCAAGCCCCAGCCGCTTTAATTCATCCAGTACTTTACCGATCTGTGCATCTGCATAGCTGACTGCCGCAAAATAGGCATGCCGGATTTTTCTGGCGTAAGCATCCGACAGCGGATGGTCAAGCGACGCTTTTTCTTCACCCAACGCGTAGTTGTTAAATTCCCCGCTATTATGCAGACTGGCCCGGTTGATCCCCTCCGGTATTCCGGGGACCGGGGTTAACGGGATCTGATCCTCATTATATAAATCCCAGTACTTCTCCGGTGAATTAAAAGGCAAATGCGGCCTGAAAAATCCAACGGCCAATAAAAACGGCTGTTCCCGGCTATTGCTCAACCTTCTAAACCTTCTAAACCTTCTAAACTTCCTCATCTTCCCCAGTTCCCTCAACTTTTCCACCGCCCTCCTGGCCATCAGTCCGTCAGGGTATCCCTCGTCATCCACATCTCCGCACTCATAAGGTTTAACCTGATGTTTTAAAGTGTTCCGATTGCTGCCATCCGCATATCCGAAAAAAGCATTCCAGCCTGTTCCCCAACGACCCGTCTCCAGCATCCATTCATCCCAGCTTCTGGGTAATTCGAGTTGGGTTCCCTGCGGTTGGTTGTATCCATACAGATACCCATCGGAATAGTGGCTGATTTTACCGATTCCAACCGTATAATATCCCTGATTATGAAGATAATGAATAAAACTTTCAGGCAGCGTGGTATCCGACAGAAGGGTAGGCTTTAATTTCTGCGGATTTTTTTCAGGATGATACCTTCCGGAGATTGTCCTCCGGATCGCTTCATTTCCATCCTGCACCCGGTTCCGGGGCAGCAAACCGGTAAGCAGGTTATAGCGCGAAGCTCCGCAGGTGGGCACATTGGCATAATGGTGATTGAAAAGCACTCCCTGGGCCGCCAGCCGGTCGAGGTTAGGTGTCCGGATCATCTTATTACCGTAACATCCCAATTCAGGCCGGAGATCATCCACGCAAATCAACAGTATATTAGGCCGTTCGGGTTGTTTGTCACCACAAGAAGCCAACACCGGAAGCAGGGAAATAGCTGTAGAGACCTGTAGCAGCGACCATGAAATATTGTGTTTGTCAGGTTTTTGCATAGACTTATACTTTCGGGAAACCATTCTTTCTGAGATATTCACCCACGCTTCTCAATGTGGCTGCATCCTGTTGATCAACAGACCCATCCGGCAGGGGCCCTGTATTGAGTAACAAATTGGCATTGAATTGGGCTGCATACCTGAGATTTTCCAGAATGGAATCCGCACCACGGTGCTTGCCGTCATATTTTTTGTGATAACCCCATCCCGCAATATTCGCACAAATTTCTATGGGTTTACCACTGGCAATCATCTCCCGTGTTTTTTCAGGATTCCGTGCCGGCCAGTGATATTCAGGAGCATAATAATCTTCGGTACCCAGATAGCCCCATTTAGAAGATATCAGTGTTTGCGGCTGTAATTTTCTGATCAATTGATAGGTTTCCGGAATTCTGAATTTTTCAATCTGCCCGCTAACCGGAGTACCGTATCCATCCAGCCAGATGCTGGCAACCGGGCCATACTGTGTCAACAGTTCGGTCAATTGTGCATGCATGAAATCTATATAGCGGTTCAGGTCATGTTTGTCTCCATAATGGTAATACGGCTCCGGGGGATTATACTTAGGACGGGCATTGCCACCCCACCGGTCGTTATTTGGGGCATCCGGATGGCGCCAGTCTCTGCCATGAGAATAATACAAGCATAATCCGACCCCTTTTTTGGCACATGCATTGGCCAGTTCTTCAACCAGATCACGTTTTGCCGGTGAATTAACACTGTTAAAGTCTGTGGTTTTTGTCCTGAAAAGGCAAAAACTGTCGTGATGACGGGAGGTAATATTGACATATTTCATTTCTGCCTCAATAGCCAGGTTTACAATAAAATCGGCATCAAAATTTTCTGCTGTAAACCGGTTTTTCAATTTTTCATACTCTTTAACCGGTATTTTTTCAATGAACTGTACCCATTCACCCCTTCCCAGCAAACTGTACACACCATAATGCAAAAACAGGCCGAATTTCGCCTCCCTGAACCATCGCAGCGCAGCATATAAAGGGTCATCACCATAATCCGCGGCATAATTGCGCAGGTAAGAGGGGACCTTCTCCGGGGAGCAACGCAGCAGATAAGCTGACGCAATCAATATCCCCATGGCTTTTGTAAAATCTCTTCGGGTTATGTGTTTGCTCATAATTGTCTTGAATACCGTCAAGGGTATTTTTTAATATTTTATGCGACTTTTATCACTTATCCATATTCAGCCTGACCATCTGTTCATTTTTCTTACCGGTAATAATTGCCCAGCTTTTTTCAAACTGACCGGTCTCACCAACGGTTGAAAACGTATAGTTTGTATTTTTCTTCAACTTAAAAATCAAATACCGGTTCAGATCATCTGTCGGTGAAGGAGTATAGCCGAAATCCACTTGTTTGCCCCTAAGTTGTACCACCAGTTTCCGGTGCAGGCGGTTGCCGCTTTGTCCCGTGTCTCCCCCGTTTTCATACAGAACCACTTTTACCAGCAGTTCATCGGGATTCAGCTCATTACCCTTAAGTTGCTGCTGATAGATCCGGATGTACCGGTCGGTGACATTCCGGGCATGAATGGTACTGTCATTCTTTGCCCAGCTCATCGGGAAATGGCAGTTTCCGGGTTTATAGGTTACGGCATAGATCCAGTGCAGAGGATCAGCAGGATCCGCCTTGCCGGCATCAGCCACGAACCAGCTTTTGTTCAGGGCATCCGGATAATATTCGGTGAAGTACCATTTACCATCTATCCATACCTCCACCCAACTATGATTGCCCCGCATATTCGTCCACATTGCCGTACCGGCGAAACGGGCCGGTATCCCTACCGACCTGAATGCATCCACCAGCAGAAAAGAGAGACCGGTGCAGGTGGCCATCTGTTCTTTGATGGCCTGAAACGGACTGATATCCACGCGGCTGCGCTTGGTGTTATAGACCACACCCAGTTCTTTTTGAATGTTCCGGTTGACTGAATCGATGGCGGCATAAATATCTTTACAGTCCCGCACATAAGGTTCGAAGCGTGCATAAAACTCCGGGCGCCACAGATCGCGATGCTCCAGCAGAGAAGCATACGGCAAAACCTCATTCATAAAGATCTCTTCAGGCAATTTCTTGCACCATGGGAAAGTTTCCCGGGCCTGATAGGCCCATTTCGTATTTTTAAGGATAAAATCTGCAGAAAGTATTTTCAGGTCCTGTTCAGGCATATAAGCAATTAAAAAGGCCACACCTTTTTTTTGCTCTTTGGGTGCCTGATCCAATGCCTGCCGAAGTTCGGGAGCATTATCTCCTGCCTTTGTTAATGCCTGGTTGACCAGGACTGCTGTATCCGGATCAACCTGGTGTGACCAGTTTGACCGGCAGGAAACCAACCGGGTAATAAAAAGAACCAGAAGGAGTAGCTGTACTAATTTTTTCATGGTTTTTTCGTAATTCATGAAGCATAAAATATCTATCCCATTTGAAAATCATCAATTAGTCATATTTACTGCTGCAGGTTCGATTGGCCAGGCCGGTTTATTCAAGCGGATTTTCAAGACGTATGCCGGTTGATCAACCGGCATCTCAGGCAGCCGGATCAACAGGGCACGCTGGCGATTGTCATAGCTTATCTCTTTATCGCCCAGCACACTTACCCGGACAGCCTTATATCCCTGAGGTAACGGAAGGATAACTTTTTTCAGTGTAAGATCCATGACGTGCAGGTAGATATAATGCCCTTTCCGGGTAGAAGCCAACTTCCCAGTCGGCAAATACGGACCACCGCTTGTCCCGTACACCGCTTCACCGTTGATTTTCATCCAGTCTCCCACCTCATGCAGCAGTTCAACCTGCCGGGGTTCAATCCACCCGTCGGGCATCGGGCCTACATTAAGCAGCAGGTTGCCATCACCTCCCACAGTTTTGATAAGAGTGTGTATAATCTCTTTTGAGGATTTTAATTTATCATTGGGTTTCCAGGCCCATTGAGTTCCGACCGTAATACAGGATTCCCACGGAACTTCCTGATTGAAAGCACCGATTCGCTGTTCTGGAGTACCAAAATCGCCGGCATATTTACTGAGGCTGTCGGCCATCCCTTTCATGCTTTTAAATCCCTTATCCACCCGATTGTTAATCAGCAATTGGTTGTTCAGATCACGGCAATATTTGTATAACTCCATGCCCATCTCATGGGTCCAGGAGGCTTCCCATTCACCATCGAACCAGAGAATATTGGTATGATAATCCCGTATCAACTCCTGAACCTGGTTAAAGAGATACTTTTTATAAACCGACATGTCGGATCCTTCAACCGGACGGGGATCATTATGGCGGGTAGTATAGTCAGGATGTTTCCAGTCGAGGATCGAATAATAGGTGCCGAACAATACGCCCTGATCTTTACATGCAGTTTCCAGCTCTTTCAGTACATCCCGGTGAAACGGAGTATTGGAGATGTTATAATCATTGTATTTTGTGGGCCAGAGGCAAAATCCGTCGTGGTGTTTAGCCGTAATGATAAAATACTTCATGCCGGTTTCTTTGGCAATCCGGATCCATTCACCGGCATCAAAAAACTCCGGGTTAAACGTAAGATACAAACTGTCATACTTGCTGATCGGGATCTCCTTACCCCGTGACCAGCCGATCTCCGTACCCATCTGAGATACCGGCCCCCAATGCACAAACATCCCAAAACGCAGGTTTTGCCATCGGGTTAAAGCTTCTCGGTTGGTTTTCAAACCGGGGTTAAGTTCTCCTCCGCCACCAACAGGTTCTGTAACCGGGGGCGATTGTGAACAGGAAAAAGCAAAAAGCAATAAACAGATTGAAAAGAAGGCAGCGAATTTTCTCATTTCGTTTAGGTTTAACAATGTATGCTAAAAATAAACAAAACTATAATAATCCGTTGTTAATCAACCTATGGAATTTCATTCGGGATTTACCCCCAACTCAGCCACTGAAGTAAAAAACCGGCCGTTGACCTCATCAAGCGCGGTAAAGCGGAAATAACGTGCCTGAACCGGTTCAGGCAATGTAACAATCACTTCTCGGGAAGAATTGTCACCCATACCGTTTACCGGCGGATCCCAGGTTTTACCGTCCCGGCTAAAAGAAACCTCAAAATGTACCACCCGGCCGTTTGACTGATCCTGTCGCGGAAGATATTTAAATGCCTTAATGGTCATTAAATGAGCCATATCTATTATAATGACATGGGGATGTTTTGGTGCAGGATCCGTCCACCGGGTGTGCCAAATGGTATTGGGATTGTCATCAATTGCATGCTCAGCAGCATCATCCCGGCTGTTCTCGCTATCCACACTCACTACCCGCCACATGGCTTTTGACAGGGGGAGATCAGCCTCTGAGATGGCACTGGGCTCCAAGGCTGACACGAAAGCCCGGGCACGGATAATACCTCCTTTCCAGAAAATAAAAGGAGCCTGGTAAGGCTTAGATTTCATCGTAGGTTCGCTGCCATCCAAAGTAAACCGGATAACTGCATCCGGATGATTACTCCGGATGGTCACCCAGGCTGTCTGATCCCTCTGAATTACAGGGGCCGGTACTACAGGAGGCCTCATCTGCACCAAGTTGGATACCAGATGAGGATCTGTTACCGGGCGAAGCATTACACCAAAAGAAACCGGTTCAGGGCGAATGATATAAGGCTCAAGCGGACCCGGACCGCAACTGCCGTTACCCAGGCCGGCATTTCGTGCATCCAGGTTCAGAATGATCTCCTTTCTGAACTTCAACTCATTGGTGTGCCTGGCAACTGCCAGATCCTGGGCCGTTAAATGAAGCGCCGAGACAGCCAAAGATTCGTCTCCCATAAATAAAATCCCCCGGCCTGTCTGGTTGGTTAACGTGATCCACCGTACCCCTTCACGGTTACCTGTTTCCTGCGGGTCGATATAAGGGATATAAAAATCTTTCACACGACTGTGATACCGCCCTACATCCGCACTCTCCTTACGGTCCTCATAATTCTCATGAGGGCCCCGTCCAAACCAGTCAACCTCTTCAAATTCAGGGTTTAATCCCAGACGAATTCCGGTACGCGGCAAGGCAGAAGCAATCCCTTCGGGAATAATCTGGTTAGCCAGATAGATTACCCCGTTCCCAAAAACAGTATAAGTCATTTCGTGATGTATCTTCGCTCCGTGCTTGCCGGTCCAGTTCATAACCACTGATACCCTTACGCGTCCCGGATCCGTTTTCCTGCAATCAAAATGCATCAGATGTAACTGCAGACTGTCAAGTCCGTAATACCGTATTGACCGGGCAATTTTCCGGTCATTATTAGTAGGCGCTCTCATCAGGTTCACCAACGGCCCGCCCGGATGGCCATCATATGCAGCCAGTAACTCCATCCCATTTACTTTCCATGAAGCCATCATTCCCGTACGGGTATCAAAAATGACCTGAAATCCCTCTCCTGACAAACGTACAGAGAACTCCTCCTGTTGTAACGACACTACCTGATCCGGTGAAATGCTCATGTCATACCGGGGCTGCTTCCTGACCGGTAATTTCATCTGGGCTTTCGCCAACGTATATCCGGCCGGAGCCCAGGATGTTGAATCCGCCAACCGTGCGGTAAGGTTCAGAAATATTTCTTCACCCCGGCCGGTAACCGGTATCCGGTAAGGCAGATAAACCTCTTTTGAATCACCCGGAGCCAGAGCAAACGGTTGTATTTTACCGGATTCAACCTGCTCGCCGGATACTTCAAGCGACCAGTCGAATTTAAATGATTGTAAATCAGTAAAGTTATACTTATTGGCAATCCGGATCTTCCCCTCCTGCAAATCCACAGGATTGAACCCGATACACTGATATACCCGCTTGACCTCCTGTAACTTGGGTGTAGCCGTACGATCGGGGAAAACCAGTCCGTTGATACAGAAAGAGCCGTCATTGGGCTGATCGCCAA
>JAGHDB010000101.1 GCA_021160155.1 Bacteroidales bacterium
CTGGTGGATGTCGGTCTGGGATACCTGACCCTGAACAGGGCCTCTAACACACTTTCAGGAGGAGAATCCCAGCGGATCAATCTGGCCGGCTCGCTGGGCAGCAGTCTGGTTGGATCACTCTATATTCTCGATGAGCCGAGTATCGGACTGCATCCGAGAGACACCCTGAAACTGATCGGAGTACTGAAACAATTGCGTGATCTGGGCAATTCGGTTATGATTGTCGAGCATGACGAGGAGATTATACGTGCAGCCGACCAGATTATTGATATCGGTCCGTTTGCCGGCACCAAAGGGGGCTCCCTGGTTTTCCAGGGTACTCCTGAAGAGA
This sequence comes from Bacteroidales bacterium, assembly GCA_021160155.1. Taxonomy (GTDB): domain Bacteria; phylum Bacteroidota; class Bacteroidia; order Bacteroidales; family UBA12481; genus JAGHDB01. The sequence goes on from JAGHDB010000101.1 coordinate 332, forward strand.
TTGAAAAAACAAGCAAGGGATTAACCGGAAAATATCTCCGGCACGAAGAGCAGATTGAAATACCGGCTACCCGAAGAAAATGGAACAGCTATATTGAAATTAAAGGGGCAAGCGAACATAATCTCAAACACATTGACGTAAGATTTCCGCTCGAGATCATGACGGTTGTTACCGGTGTCAGTGGCTCCGGAAAATCATCCCTGGTGAATAACATTCTCTATGCGGCTCTTAATAAAAGAATTAACGGAACCGGAGGTCGGACCGGAAGTTTCAGTATACTGGAGGGGGATATCGATCGCATCCGGCAGGTTGAATTGATCAATCAAAATCCCATCGGCCGCAGTTCACGTTCAAACCCTGTTACCTATATCAAAGCGTATGATGAGATACGGAAATTAATGGCAGGATTAAAATCCTCCGAATTATCCGGTTTTAAACCTTCTCATTTTTCATTTAATGTAGATGGAGGGCGGTGCGATGCCTGTCAGGGTGAAGGAATGATCCGTGTAGAGATGCAGTTTATGGCGGATGTCTTCCTGGTATGTGATGAATGTCACGGGAAACGGTTTAAAGAAGAGGTTTTAGCGATCAGGTATCATGATAAAAACATTGATGATATCCTGAACATGACAGTCAGTGAAGCTATTGATTTCTTTTCATCAGCCGGAGATTCAGGAGGTAAGAGAGTAGCCCTTCGATTGCAACCTTTGGCAGATGTGGGATTGGGTTATGTCAAACTGGGTCAGCCCTCCTCTACCCTTTCCGGAGGCGAGAGCCAACGCATCAAACTGGCCTCATTCCTGGCAAAAGGGCAGGATGCCGGCCGGACCCTCTTTATTTTTGACGAGCCCACCACCGGCTTGCATTTTCACGACATCAAAGTATTGCTAAAAGCTTTTGAAGCCCTGCTTGACCGGGGACACAGTATAATAATCATTGAACATAATCCCGAAGTGATCAAACAGGCCGACTGGATCATAGACCTGGGCCCAGAAGGGGGAGATCAGGGAGGTTACCTGGTCTTTGCCGGCCTGCCGGAGGATCTGATCAATGAACCGAAATCTTATACCGGACAATTTATCAGGACAAAATTAGGTAATCCGTCCACATCCCCAGGCAACTACTCATGACTACTGAAATAGCGCATGAACTGTGACCGTTCCCATGCTCTTGGGTTTTCTATATTCCGGTAATTCAACAATCCGCGTATCTGATTCACATCCTGATAATTATGAGATTCCATCCAGGAAACAACTCCATCAATTATTTCACGGAGGTAGCCTACTTTATGTACATACAGTACCGAACAAACCTGAACGGTGGTAGCACCGGCCAGTAAAAGTTTAACAGCCGCCTCACTACTGTGTACCCCGGTTGATGCAGAAATGTCGATATCTTTTGTGCGGTCGGAAGTCAGACTAACCCATCGAAGTGACTGCCTCAGATCATTAGGTGTACTCAGCACGCTACCGGTAGTGATTTTCAGCTCTTTCAAATTGATATCGGGTTCATAAAGTCGATTGAAAAGCACCACCCCTTTTACACCCAAGGCATAGAACCGGTTGATCATATAAATCAGGTTTGTGAAATAGGGACTGATTTTAATCACAATGGGGAGAGTTGTTTCAGCACTTACCTTTTTTATTATATCAAAATATTTCTGCTCCAAACGTTCAGGCTCTTCATCATCCACAGGAAGAAGAAAAACATTCAACTCAAGTGCATCTGCTCCGGCCTCTTCGATCTGACGTGAGAATCCGATCCAATCCTGGTTAGTGATACAATTAATACTGGCTATAACCGGTATATGTACTCTTTTTTTAGAATCTTCAATGACTTTCAGATAGTTATCAAGCGAATGGCTTTTTGAATAATTACGGATATAATCTGTTGCTTCAGGATATCCGTAATCAGAAATAAGGTTTCCGGCTTCATGATTGATCTGTTCTTCAAAGAGAGACTTTATCACTACCCCGCCGGCACCGGCATCAGCAATTTGCTGAATCTTTTCAACCGAATCCGACAACCCGCTGCTGCTGACAATTATTGGATTTTTAAATTTCAGTCCGAGATATCTTGTATCAAGATTTACCATAATATAGTCGATTGGTTGAAGAACAAATTTAGATTAATTTCTCGATCCGAAAATAATCGTTCCGAGTCTCACAAGGGTACTACCCTCTTCAATGGCCAGCTCGTAATCACCTGACATTCCCATAGAGAGCTCTGAAAAATAGTCAGAATCCTTAAAAATATCTGATTTGAGCTGAAGAAAAAGCCGGTATAAAGATCTGAACTCTTTACTAACCTGGTTCTGATCATCCGTAAAAGTCGCCATTCCCATTAAACCGCAGATACGTATTCCGGGTTGTGAAATAATCAAAGGATCAGCGAGGAGTTGATTAAGTTCATCAGAGTTAAATCCGAATTTGGTTTCTTCCATTGCGATATGTGCCTGCAGAAGCAGATCAATAGTACGGTTCATACGTACAGCCTGCCGCGAAATTTCACGGAGTAATTTCAGTGAATCCACAGAATGGATCATCGTGACATAGGGAATAATT
>JAGHDB010000091.1 GCA_021160155.1 Bacteroidales bacterium
ACGGTTTACCGAATAACCGGCGTTAATCCGGAAGGGAATTTTATCTTCGAAACAGAGAATACGAAAATGACCCAGACTGCCAAGAGTCCGATGGGCGATAACGCAACTGATTTCTCTCCCTGGATAGGCAAGAAATTGCAGTTTACCCTATCCCCGAATGGCAAAGCTTCTGATTTCCAGGGATATGATGATCTGCCTGTTATTGTTACGGCAACCGGTGAACAAGCTACCGGAACGCAGGCCAAGGAGGGAGTTAAAAGGATATTTTTCAGTTTACCGGATCATCCGGTCAAAGTCGGTGATTCCTGGAAGGATTCCACATCCACCGATTTTCCTTTTAACGGATCAACACTTCATATCAAGGAAAGCACTACGTATAAAATTGCGGATCAGCTGACTGTGGATGGATTTAAATGCCTGAAACTTGAAGTTGCCGGGTTACAGAATATGTCGGGTGATTTTGAGCAAAACGGAATGGCTCTTTCATTGACCCGTGAAACCAAAACTTCAGGTACTATATTATTCGCTTATGAAAAAGGCATGTATCTTTCATTAGATACTGAATCCACAGCTGAGGGTATGGTTGATGTTACTGCTATGGGAATCTCAATTCCACAACACATAAAATCCAAATCGTCTGTCAAAGTTTCGTTTGATTGACCTTGAGAGTCTGATCGTGCAACCTTATGTTTTTTAAAGCACTACCATTTGTTTGGTCTGGCTGAATCTGCCCGCTTGTAATGTGTAATAATATAGTCCGGATTCAAGGTTCGAACCATCCAAAGTACATGAATGCTTGCCTGCAGGTTGTATGCCTTTGTGCAATATTAAAACACTACGCCCGGTATGGTCCATTATTTTTATGGTTACTTCAGCCGGATCAGTAAGCGTATAACAGATTTGGGTTGTGTTTATAAACGGATTGGGGTAATTCTGTTCCAGCAAATTAAGACCTTTAGTTGGATCTGTTGCATCAATTATATTGCTGTGGTCATTCAGATTTAAACGGCACATAAGGTTTCGGCGAACAAATGTTCCCAGTCCGATCTCAATATTACCATTGTAAATACCCAGGGCAGAGGGTTCAACCATTTTAACTGTCTTATCGGTTCCGATTTGCAAACCTTTACTACGGCGTATGAGATTGTTCTCATGAAAATCCCACTGTGAGATACCGGCATAAACCAGATCTCCGGCACTAAGAAATTCAGATTCACCATCTTTATCAATCGGCAGTGTGACCCAGGTATTAAACATGCTTGAATCCAGGGTGACCATATCTGTAGTAAGCCATTTAACAGGTGTTTCATCCTCTTCCCCAATGGGTACATACCAGAGCTGTAACTGAAATTCTATCAGTCCGTCAGCCAGTCCTCCCATGATGTAAGTGGAGATTGAACTGACTTCACAATCATTATATATTGGGAAAATCGAGCCCGTGAAATAATCTTCAATGGCAGTGATATCTGCACTTCCGTACCGTTCGAAAAGGTATGACCAGGCCAGGTCCGGGGTATCGTCAGATCTTGAATACACGCTGTCGTTTACTTGAAAGAAGAACTCTGCCTTATTGTTTTCCGGAGTATTTTCTTCCTGGTCCTGTTTGTAGTTGAATGTTACTTTGTAATGTCCGAAATCTTCAGGAATAAATTTATCAGTGATTCTGCTGGTATCCAGTTCCAACGGTGCGACTACAAACAGGGGATCAGTCTGTTTCTCCCAAATAACCTCATTATTTTTTGTAATAGTCAGATCCAGATATACATCCTCCTGGTCAAACTCCCCAAAATTGGTAAAACTGGATTCCCAGTTAAAAAATCCTCCGGTACCATTCAACTGTGATATAGGGATCATGGCAATGGAACTCATAGCTTTTTCAGGATCTCCGTTATCCCATTCGACTGTAAAATGCTTGATCCTTAGATCATTATCATAAGCTTCAGATAGTTGAAAATCATCAATAACCCAAAAATACAGGGTAGTTTCCCCCCAATGAATCTGAATTATAACATCCGGCATTCCGGCAGCCACATCAGAAATATTGGCTTCGTAGATAGCAGGAACACCCGGAGGCATATCATTGGGCCGGTCTTTATGTGCTGTTCCAAATCCCACATTATAAGAGGCCCAATGTGCTCCGCCGTCAGCTGAAACCAGCATCTCCTGCAATCCGACTCCCCCATTCATGAAATGTGTTTCATAGCGTACCACCACGGTAGAGTGCTGACTGCAATCAAAATGTGGGAACTGGATTGAATTATTAACCGTCAATCTCGGATCCTTGTAGTTATTATATAGATTAAGAAAAAGGCCGAGACTGCCGTTTTCTGCAGTTGTGGATTCGAATGGGGGTTCTGCGGTAAACTGGGCAATCATGCTGTCATGGGGTTGCCAGTGCCAGTTGTATCCAATGTCATCCGGGTCAATTAATTCATAACCTTCGGGCAAACGCCATCCCTGCGGAGCAGTACTGTCGCTCCAATCGAAATCCTCATAAAAAAATACTTCACCATTGCCTTTAAGGTGATGAATTTTAGTTTGCTGCTGTGCCTGGGCCAGGTAAAAAAGAGGTAAACAT
>JAGHDB010000126.1 GCA_021160155.1 Bacteroidales bacterium
ACTTACAAATATATCTTTAATGAAAATTATTTATTTTATTGTAATGTATAAATATAAAATGATATCTGTTCTGGGAATGGAGGGTGGAATTTATCTTTTTGGATCCGTTTGTTGTGAATTGTAAAATAATTGTTGACATATTAGAAGTTGTAACATAACAATACTATTAACAAATCTTAAAAGGAGATCTTCATGAAAAAGATCCTCATGGTTCTATTGGCCCTTCTTGTTGTCGGTAGTGTTTTTGCCAATGGTGGTTCGGACACATCTTCCGATTCTTCACAATTAAAAGTTGTTGGTGTAACTCTGGGTGATATCGGAAACCCGTTTTTCTACCAGATGACACTTGGAGCTGAAGCAGCTGCTAAAAAAATCGGTGGCGATGATGTTAAGGTTATGATTGAGAATGCTCAGTACGACCTTAACAAACAGGTTAATCAGATTGATACTTTCATTGCCAATGGCGCACAGATTATCATCTTGAATGCTGTTGACTTTAAAGGCATTGCCCCGGCAGTACGCAGAGCAAAAGAAGCAGGCGTTATTGTTATTGCTGCAGATGTCGGCGCTGAAGGCGGTGTTGATGCTACTGTAACTTCGAATAACTATGATGCAGGAGTTCAGGCAGGTGAATATATTGCCAAGAAACTTGATGGTAAAGGCAGCATTGTTATCGTTAACGGACCTCCTGTAACTGCAGTAACTGACCGTGTTCAGGGAGCTATGGATGTATTCGCAAAAAATCCCGGAATAAAAATTCTCTCTGATAATCAGAATGCCGGCGGCAGCCGTGATGGCGGATTACGTGTTATGACAGACCTTCTTACAGCGTTCCCTGAGATTGATGCAGTATTTGCAATCAATGATCCTACCGGAATCGGTTGTGAACTGGCTATCAAGCAGGCCCGTCGAGAATCTGAAATGTTTGTAGTTGGTGTTGATGGTTCTCCTGATGCGGAAGTCGTTTTAGCAGACCCCGACAGTATTTTTGAAGCCACCCCCGCCCAGGACCCTTATGCAATGGCTAAAATGGCTGTTGAGGTAGGTTGGGACATAATGCAGGGTAATCCTCCTGCAGAAACCACAATTCTTATTCCTGTTACGTTGATTACAAAAGAAAATGTAGCATCTTTTAAGGGCTGGACCAGCAAGTAGTAATTATTGAATCCGGGGGAGTATAATTCTCCCGGACTTTGTTATAATAGGACGGTTCATGGATAAAAGAGAGAGCATCCTTCAGATTGAGCATCTAAGTAAAAGTTTTCCAGGGGTTAAAGCCCTGGATGATGTGAATTTAGAGGTTAGTGAGGGAGAAGTCCATGTTGTCATGGGCGAGAATGGTGCAGGTAAGAGCACTCTGATGAAAATCCTTGCAGGTGTTTATCATGCGGATGAAGGACGTATCGTTCTTGATGGTAAAGAAGTTTTTATTGCCAGTCCGCAGGATGCAATTAACCAGGGAATTAATCTTATTTATCAGGAATTAAGTGTTGCTCCGAATATATCGGTTTCAGAAAATATTTTTCTTGGCAGTGAAAAATCGCGTTTCGGCATTGTAGATCGCTCGGAAATGAATCGGATATCAAGAGGAATTCTGCGGACTCTTGGAGCTGCCTTCCCGCCTGAAACGCGGGCAGGTACCCTCAGCATTGCCGAGCAGCAGCAGATAGAAATAGCCAGGGCTCTTAACCATCAGAGCCGTATATTAATAATGGACGAACCCACAGCAGCGTTAAGTGACAGGGAGACCGATAAGCTATTTGAGGTGGTTTTCTCTCTTCGGGATCAGGGCATTGCTGTTCTTTATATCAGTCACAGGATGAATGAGGTTATCAGGATTGCAGACCGGGTAAGTATTCTTCGAGATGGACAATATGTCGGGACTTTGGATAAAGAGGACATAAATCCGGATACCATCGTAACAATGATGGTTGGTCGTTCGTTGGAAGATTTTTATGAGCATAAAATCAGCACAAATATTCGTCCTGGAACTTTTATTGTTGAAAACATCTCTGATGGAAAAACGGTTAATGAGACTTCCTTTTCAGTAGGTGCCGGTGAAATCCTTGGACTTGCCGGTTTGGTTGGAGCTGGACGAGCGGAAATGTCTCGATTGATTTTTGGGATAGATAAAAAAACAAGCGGACAGATATATCTGGATGGTGAAAAGTTGTCAATTCAGTCTCCCGGGGATGCTATTAAATATGGGCTTGGCTTTGTTCCTGAAGATCGTAAACTCCAGGGGCTTTTTTTGCAGATGAGTGTTGGTGATAACATCAGTATGAATGTTCTTGGAAATCTCTCAAAAGCGGGAATTCTTAAACATTCTACAAGTAATAATTATGCCAGAGGTCCGATGTCAGACCTGAATGTCAGAGCGGCTTCAACTTCTGTTTCAGTTGAATCACTTTCCGGTGGAAATCAGCAAAAAGTACTGCTGGCACGCTGGCTTGCAATTAAACCAAAAGTACTGATTCTCGATGAACCTACTCGGGGTGTTGATGTTGGTGCAAAAAGCGAAATTTATAAAATTATGGGTGAACTGGCTTCTCAGGGAGTTGCTATTATCTTCATTTCCAGTGAACTACCTGAGATTGTCGGTATAGCACAAAGAGTATTAATTATGAGAGAAGGCAGTATTGTAAGTGAGATTAGCAACAAGGATGAGATATCTCAGGAAAACATCATGTATTATGCAACCGGAGCAAAAACTCCTAATTACACGTATAAGAAAACAGCAGGTAAAATATGAAAAAACTCAGCAATCAAAAGTATTCGTCCTTAATGAAAAGCCTTGGTATTTTACCGATTTTAATTCTTATCGTTGTACTTTTTTCCTTTTTAAATTCAAACTTTCTTTCTGGAAATAATCTGACAAATGTTTTAAGACAGGCCTCGATAAATA
>JAGHDB010000095.1 GCA_021160155.1 Bacteroidales bacterium
GGTGGGCCCGGCGGCACGTAAAATTAAGGGATTGGTAGATGCTTATAAAATTGAAGCGATCGCTATCGGAAACGGTACAGCCGGTAGGGATACCGAACAATTTATCCGGAATTATATCCGGTTTGACCGGGATGTTGAAGTGTATGTGGTCAGTGAAAACGGTGCTTCTGTCTATTCTGCTTCTGATGTTGCACGCCAGGAATTCCCTGATTATGATGTGACTGTGAGAGGTGCTGTTTCAATAGGAAGACGATTAATGGATCCGTTGGCAGAACTGGTTAAGATTGACCCCAAATCAATCGGTGTGGGTCAGTACCAGCACGATGTTGACCAGAAACAACTTCATGAAAGCCTGGATCGGGTAGTGATCAGTTGTGTTAATAAGGTAGGTGTGGAAATCAATACGGCCAGTCCCCATTTACTGGCCTATGTATCAGGACTGGGTCCGGCACTGGCCGGAAATATTGTGGCGTATATCCGTCAGAACGGTCCTCTGAAATCAAGAAAAGAGATACTGAAAGTTCCCAGATTGGGCCAAAAAGCTTTTGAGCAGGCTGCAGGATTTCTGCGTATTAGCCAGGCTGAGAATCCATTGGATAATACAGCCGTTCACCCTGAACGTTATGCCCTTGTTGAAAGAATAGCTTCTGATATGAAATGCACAGTGGCTGAACTGATTGCAGACGAAGGGAAAAGAAAGATGGTTGAATTATCCAGATATACCGATGATTCGGTCGGTCTCCCGACACTGCAGGATATCATGACTGAACTGGCCAAGCCCGGGCGCGATCCCAGAGGAAGAATTAAATTCTTTGAATTTTCTCAGGATGTGCAAACCATAGAAGATGTGAAACCTGGTATGATCCTGCCGGGTATCGTAACAAATATTACCCGTTTCGGAGCTTTTATAGATATCGGGGTCAAACAAGACGGACTCGTGCACATCTCCGAAATGGCCGACCGCTTTGTTAAAGACCCCGCTGAAGTGGTTAAATTGCATGAACAGCTTCAGGTTAAAGTGCTTGAAGTTGATCTCTCCAGAAACCGCATCCAACTAAGCCTGAAAAGAGTTAACCGCTCATAAGATTACCTTCAGCTATACCCGTAACTATCCGATTTGGCACTAAAATTGGCAGTATATAGGGCATAAGTAATCATGTGCCCGTAGTTTAAGGGTGATTATTTTATTTGTTTATGAAATATCGGTTTGATAAACAGGAGATTGTGGGGTATTGCCAAATCCTGTCCTTCTTTAATGGGAGTTGGGATCAGACAGGGATTTGTCCGGAGTATGGAAGAAACAGCCGAAATTTGGAATAATGGAAACTATTGAAATATCATTAGCCTGGAAATATGTTTTGCCATTGTTATTGCTGGCTGTTGTTTCAGTGGTAATGGTTATTATAGGGTGGGTAAACCGCCGGAGTATCGCCGGGAACAGCTACTTTTTCCTGATGCTGACTATGACGCTGTGGATGATATTTTACAGTTCGGGTTTACTGGTTCAGGATGTGAATGCCTACCGGGTTCTGATGGTTATTGAATATCTGACTATTGTAGCTTTACCCTTTTTCTGGCTGATCTATGCATTGACCTACACTCAGGTGCAAGGATGGAATTCTCCCGGAATGATATCAATCCTTATTTTACCGCCACTGGTACTGTTTGCCATGGCAGCTTTGGATGTGGCCCCGAATTTATTGTTTAATCATCATAGATTTTTCGGTTTATCCACTCCATACACCTGGGATTTTGAGCGACGGGCCTGGACTTTCATTCATATTGCCTATTCACTTACCTATTTTATTATAGGAACCGTGCTGGTCATCCGCCATATTAACCGAAACCCCAAGATGGATATGCGGCAGTCGGTATTGCTCAGCCTGGGTGTACTGGTACCGTGGATTGGCAACATTACCTTTATTTTCAGGGTGAGCCCGATTGAGAAACTTGATCTTGCTCCTTTTGCATTTGTATTATCGGGATCATTACTGGCCTGGGGATTATTCTATAAAAAATTCTTAAACCTGATCTCGGTTGCCCGGCAGGTAATATTGGAGCGAATGGCAGATGGATTAATTGTTTTAGACCGGAACGACTGGATCGTGGATATCAATCCGGCTGCCCAAAGTATTCTCAGGATTTCTGCTTTACGCGCCATCAATACCCCTGCAGTCAGTATTATGGCTCCTTATCCTGATCTGATCGATAATATCCGCTACCCCACCCGGAGGCACCAGGAAGTGTCTATTCATCATGCTGATAAGCAATTTTATTTCGATCTCAGTATTAGTCCGCTTATAGATAATAAAGGATCCCTGGTGGGTAAAATGTTGATTCTTCATGATATAACTTCTTTGAAGCTCACTGAATTGAAACTGAAAAAGGCTAAAAACAGAGCAGAAGAAGCAGATACATTAAAATCGGCATTTCTGGCTAATATGTCCCACGAGATACGGACACCTATGAATGCCATCGTTGGATTTTCCAACTTGCTGAATGATCCGGCAATTTCAGAAGAGGAACGGGCAGAGTTTATTCAGCATATTCGCAACAGCAGTAACAACCTGCTTCAATTGATAGATGATATTATTGACATTTCAAAACTGGATGCCAATCAAATCGAACCCGGTGTTGCTCAAGTGCTTCTGAAACAGGTGATGACCGAATTGTACACTTACTATAATGAATATATTGAAGAATCCGGGAACAGTAAAC
>JAGHDB010000066.1 GCA_021160155.1 Bacteroidales bacterium
CCACATATCCCCACCGGTTTGTATTAAGGCCCGTACATTATTAAGTTCAATAAAAGTGGCAGTAACTCCTTCTCCGCACCCGGCTGTTAATCCTTTAATAGGTGCTTCGGTTTGTTCTGAACGGGAGACTTCTCCAACAGGTACCTGGGCCCAAATAGTGCAGGGAATGGTGAGCAGGAGAAGTGTTTGAAAGAATCTTTTCATTGGTGAGACAGATTTAGATATCTTCAATATCGTAAGGTACGGAAATAATTACACATGTTCCAGCCGGAGCTCCTGATTGGTCTTTCAAATCCTCAATATGTACCTTGATAGGTTGTTCGTTTAACTTATTATACAACTGGACTCTTTTTTCAATATTCAGTAATCCTTTTGACCGGTGACCTGTCCGCTGACGGATATGATTGGCTTTTTCCCTTCCAATACCATTGTCTTCAATTGTGATTGACATATACTGGTTGTGATCTTTAACAGATACTGTTAAAATACCCATGTAGTTGATCAGTTGTAATCCGTGCAGGATAGCATTTTCAAGAAAGGGCTGCAATAACATGGGGGGGATTTTAACTGCATGCTGGTCAATCGCAGGATCTACCTGAAGGGTGAAATCAAATTTTTTAGTAAAGCGTAATTTTTCCAGTCTCAGGTAGAGTTGGGTAAGCTCAAGTTCTTCGGTCAGCGTAATATAATTGTATTGCGAATAATCCAGAACTTTACGCATTAAAGAAGAGAAATGTGAAAGGTAATGGTTGGCTGATTCAGAATCATTTTTCAGTATGAAATTCTGAATGGAATTCAATGAATTAAAAATGAAATGAGGGTTCATTTGTGAACGCAGGGCAAACTTTTGAGAATTTATCAGTTCATTCTTTGTTGTAAGTAATTGTTTTTCAATTTTGTGCTGTCTCCTGATATGAGCCATCCTGCCTATAATCATAAGGGTAATCAGCAGGATGCTGAAGAGAGGAACAGTTATTTTAAATCCGAGAGTTTGGTACCAAGCAGGTTGAATGATAATTTCAGTGATTGTTTCGGGGCTTGACACACCCAGGCTGTTGGTTCCTTTTACAATAAAGTGATAGAGTCCGGGTGGAACTTTCCGGTATTCTGCCGTATGAACTCCTTTAGGCAATTTGTTCCAATCCCGGTCATAGTTATCCAATTTAAACTGGTAATAATTTTGAAATGGATTTTTGAAATCCATAGCAGAAAAGCTGATGCTGAAAGTATTTTGATCCCAGAGCAATTCAATCGACTTTGAGACCGGAAGTTCTGAGGATACACCTTTTGTGTAAGTATTTATTCCGGTTATTTGGATTATGGGTGGGTTGCCTGTACGGATCGTATTTGTTGGAAAGAATCCAATTACTCCGTTTACTCCACCCAGGAGGATTTCGCCGTTTTGACGGAGAAAAGCGGAGTGGATATTAAATTCATTACTTAGAAGGCCGTCCTGTACAAAAAAGTTGGTAAATTTCTCCTGTACCGGATCAAATCTTGAGAGGCCGTGATTGGTCGGGCACCAGAGAAAACCATCCTGGTCTTCGAGAGAGAGGTAAACAATATTATCTGCCAGTCCTTCGGTTTTAGTGTAATTGATGAATGTGCCTGTTTCGGGATCGAATTTTGCGTATCCTCCGCCATTTGTACTGATCCAGAATTCTCCATGGGAATCTTTGAAAGCGCCAAGCGTATATTCATCGCTGATAGAGGTGAGATTACCCCGGATAGGTAAAAAGTTTTCCCATTGGCCGGTTGAAATGGTATACCGGTTAAATCCATGCTCGGTACATACCAGAATAACTCCCGGTTGTTCTTCGAGCAGATCAAGGCAGAAATTATTACTGAGTGAATTTGGATTGTTTGGGTTATGAAAATAATTGGTAAACCGGTTGGTGACGGGATTAAATTCGCTTAGTCCGTTTGAGGTGGCAAACCAGTAAATACCCCTGGAGTCTTTCAGAACATCCCAAACCAAGTTATTTGCAATGCTATTGCCTGAAGAGTCTGGCAGCAGGATTTGGTTTTCACCGGTTTTAATGTTGTATCGGTTTAAACCATTGCGGGTTAATATCCACATCCATTTATCATCTTTTACCAGGTTGGTGATGAGATTACTGGATAATGAATTTTCAATGTCCGGTTGGTGCCGGATAAAATAGTTGCTTCCTGAGCGGAGGTTATGTACTAATACTCCCTCTTGTGTCCCCATCCAGATTTGGTCAGGTTGAGCTTCTGCAATACCATACACAGCGTATCCGTTAACGATGGTAGTAAAGGTATTTGGATTAAGAATTACTTTGACAAGTCCTTTGTGTGAAGTTCCCATCCAGATAAATCCCAGATGGTCGGCAGTTATGCTCAGAAATGAGTTGTAAGAAAAGAAATCGGAGCCTGGGATCACCTTGTTCAGGCTGGTAAGTTTCCGGGTTTTTGGATTATAGATCGACACACCGTGCTGTCGCGTTCCGATCCAACATAAGTTTTTGTGGTAGAAAACGGCGGTAATATTAAAATGATCAGTTGAATGGATTTTTGTAAACCTGCGGGTCACCGGGTTATAATAGATAAGACCGTGTAGTGTTCCGATCCACATGCCACCCTCACCGTCGCTTTGTAGTTTTGTAATGTACTTATCTTCGAGATAACGGATTACACGGCCTGAAGTTAAGATCAGTTTGTTCAATCCGAATTCGGTTCCGATCCAGATGTTTCCATCAGTATCTTCTGCAAAGCATTGTATCAGGTTGGAGCTGAGTGTGGTAAAATCTCTGGGATTATGTTCCAGGCTGCGAAAATGCAGTGAACCCGGATCCAGGATCATGGCACAGTGTTTGGTGCCGATCCAAATTTTCCCCCGGCTGTCGGTAAAAAGGGTAGTTAAACTGTCACACTTCATCCCCAAGCTCCCGGAGTTATCCAGAAGAAATTGGGTTACGGAGAGGTTATTCTTTTGGATACGGTTTAAACCTTTTCTGGTAGCTGCCCAGATATGTCCCAGGGTATCTTCAGCCAGTCCGGTTATTGTCGGGTTAGAAAGGCCTTTGTCAGGTTCGTAGGCTTTTCTGGTAATGACCTTAAAGTGATATCCATCGAAGCGGTTCAAACCACTCCAGGTGCCAATCCATAAGTATCCTTCTTTATCCTGCAGGATAGAATTTACCGTATTTTGGGAAAGGCCCTGTTCGATACGGATGTACTCCGAGGTAATGTTTTCTATCCGGAGGTCATTCAGGTTTTGACCGGAAAGAGCCACAGACACGTCCAAGATCAGTAAAAAAAATAACACCCTGGAGATCCGAGGCATGACCTGAACAATTATTCTCTGCTGCCCAGAAACTGTTCGACGAGGTACAGCAGGTTGTTTTTACGGATAGGTTTGCTGATGTAATCATCAAAGCCGGCGTCAAGAGCCTGTTTTTCGTCATCGGCCATTGCAAAAGCTGTTTGGGCTACCTGTGGAATATCCGGGAACTTCTTTTTAATTATTTCCCGGGCATCATATCCATTTGTGTTAGGCATTTGCAAGTCCATCAGGATGAGGTCGATATTCGGATTTTTATTACAATGTTCTATGGCCTCCTGTCCTGAGCGGGCCCAGAGAACATTAGCTCCGGCTTTCTGTAAAACAGCTTCAAGGTAGAGATAGTTAGAGTCTTCATCTTCAGCTATCAGAACGGTCTTGTCTTTCCAACTCATTGTAAGGTTTTTTATAACTTTTTCAAAAATACAGGATTTGATTCGAAAAACAAGAATTTTTTGATAAATAGCAATTATTGGTAAGAGAGTTTACTAGTGTGGTTATCAGTTTAAACGGCTGTTATAAATAAAACGGGAGAATTATCTTTCATACTCCTTCAGCAGGGTTGAAGGGCCTGAGGAAACAATGATCAACCGGGTCATGTATGGATCCATTGTGATGCCCTCCGCATAGGCTTCGGTCAGTTCAAGGTATCCGATAACCGAACGATCAGCCATGTTCATTTCAAAGATATAGGAGGTTTCACCTGCTGAATCGTATCCCAGAATAAACAGGTGATCTGCATACGCATTGTAATAGAGTCCTTTAACC
>JAGHDB010000042.1 GCA_021160155.1 Bacteroidales bacterium
CCACTACGATATTCTTCCCTATCTTCCTGCATTTAATGGATGGAAACTCCCCGGCAAATACGATCAATTCCTGTACCAGTTCAAAAAGACCGTCAGTGATCAGCTCATTTTAAGTCATTACATTACCGGCAGTAAGTTACTTGCCGATTATGGAATGGAATTGGTGGCTGAGGCAGGAGGACCAGGGCCGCCAATCTGGGCTTCATGTCCCGTGGATGCATTGAAAGCGTTGGGACAGGTGCCGATTCCACGCGGAGAATTTTGGGTTCAAAATCCGCATCACATCTTCCTGGTGAAGGAAATAGCCAGTGCATCCCATATTTACGGACGTGGTCTGGTTGATGCCGAATCATTCACCACCTGGAGACGTTGGAAAGATGCTCCCCATGACCTGAAAAAGGACGTAGACCGCGCTTTTTGTGAAGGACTTAATGAGATCACCTTCCATGCCTTCGCCAATACGCGCCCTGAATTTGGCATTCCGGGAAGGACTTATCATGCCGGTTTGGACGTAAACCCCACCACAACCTGGTGGAAATACGCCGGACCATTTATGGACTATTTATCCAGGTGTTCATACATGTTGAGGCAGGGAAAATTTGTGGCCGACGTAGCTTGGTATTACGGAGACGAAGCGCCCAACTTTTTCCCTGAAAAACAGGGATCTCCCGATAAACCGGGGCTCGATGGACTGAGTTTCGGTCATGATTTTGACGTGATCAATTCGGAGGTAGTGCTGAGCCGGATGAATGTATCCGACGGAAAACTGGTGCTGCCGGATGGCATGAATTACAAACTGCTGGTTCTGCCCGATAAAAGGGTTATACCCAACGAGGTCATAAAGAAAGTAGAAAAGATGATTGCGGCCGGCGCAAAAGTTTTAATTCAGAATCCGGAAGTAGCCAAAAAGATCCATGGTGATTTTTATAAAAACATAAGTATCGATGAAGCATTGAAAAAGTTATCCATCGAAAACGACTTTACCGGCGATGCTTCAACCTTCGATTTTATCCACCGGCAAGACAGCAATACGGATATTTATTTCGTAAGAAACAAGACCGGCCAACCCGTCTCTGAAGCTTGTGATTTCAGGATTACCCGGGGTAAAGCTGAATTTTGGAATCCCGTTACGGGTCGTCAGTATCGTATTTCAGATGCAAAACATGCGGATGGAAAAACCAAAATAAACATCCGGTTACCATCCTATGGATCTTGTTTCATCGTGTATAGCTCCCAAAAGAGAGATCTGCCTGAATATAAAAGAACCACCGAAGGAGAGACGACGGAGATCAACGGACCCTGGACGCTTTCATTTCCCAAAAACCGGGGTGCTCCTCCATCCGCCACGTTCAACAAACTCATTTCGTGGACGGATGCTGAAGCCCAAGGCATAAAATATTTCTCCGGTACGGTGAGATATACCAACAGCTTTAGTATCTCAAAAAAAGCCATTCAGGGTCACCGCAACATCATCCTTGATCTGGGTGAGGTACGGGATGTGGCAGAAGTTTTGGTAAACGGGAAGTCTGCCGGTGTAGTATGGACAAAACCATTCAGTGTAAATATCAATGACTTGGTCGTAACAGGGAAAAATAAACTGGAAATAAAAGTGGCCAATATGTGGGTCAACCGTCTGACCGGGGATATGAATTCACCTCCCGGAGAAAGATATTGCCAGACGAATCAGCCGTATATACGAAAAAGCCGCACCCCGATAGGAGATGAAGCATACAGATTGCAGCCTGCTGGTCTGTTGGGACCGGTTAGAGTTATTGTGGAATAGTAGTTTGATGTTTGAGAGTTGTTTGACATTTCAGCCGTTGCTTCTAAGAAGTTGGCTTTACAGACCATAGATTTTTAAACCAGAATAAAATAGTTACCTAAATACTCATAGATATGAAAATCAGGAACTTTAACTCGGGCTGTAAAAATAACATATTCAGATACTTAGGCATATTGCTGGTTTTTACGATATTGCCCCGAATCGCAAACTCCCAGGTTAATTTCGGTGCTTATTATACAAAATTAGAGCAGGGACAACCCTGGGAAGCATACTCCCGAACAGGCAATCATGCCGATATTGTTGTTAAGATTACAGGGGCAGGAGGTGAACTTGTTTTCTGGCGGGGAGACAGTTATTTGCCTTACTGGAAAACCACCAGGGGAGAGTGGAAACTATCCGAGATTGTTCCGCGAAGCGGAAACGGAACAGTCACCATGCCTGACAAAGCAAATGTATATTCCCATGTGGAAATAATTAAGAATGATCCCTCCGAAATCATTGTTCACTGGCGTTATTTGTCAAGTTTTGCAGAAGGCAATCCGCACAGGGGGATAAACCCGGATAATTTTGTGGAAGAGACGTTCACCATCAAGCAAAACGGACGCGTCAAACGTGAAGTTAAAAAAGGAACGGCCAAAATCGATGACTGGAATGATCCCGGATATCAGACGACCCAGGTCCTTCAGTTGACCAGGAGGGGGATTAAACAGATCAGCCTGACCAAACCGGAACATTCAATAATTGAGACCAGGGTGAAAGGCAATTCCCAAAAGGGCCCCCTGGTTGTTCAGCCTTCTGTCTGGATTGATTTCGATGAGGGTACAGGAGACATCGTTAAAGACAGAATTTCAAAATCCGGAGCATTAGTTCCTGGTAACAAAACCTTATGGAAAAAAGGAGTTTCGGGAACGGCCCTAGAATTTGACGGCTATAATACCCTTGTATCGATTCTGCCAGTGAAAGGAGAAGCGGTTAAGGACGGAGGAAGCCTGACCCTGTACGGCTGGATCGCACTGGGTGCATATCCCTGGAATTGGGCACCTGTTGTCCAACAGGGAGATAATGACGGTTATTTCCTGGGTATCGACAGCCATGGGTATCCTGGCTTTATGGTAAGAATTGATACCGCATGGGAACAATTGACTGTGCCAAACAAACCTCCGTACAAGGATGCGCATCATCTTGAATTGTTCAGGTGGTACAACCTGGCAGCTACTTATGATCAAAATGAAGGGGTCATGTGTCTTTACATCGATGGAAAAGAAGTAGCACGTAAACATGTTGGAAATGAAGGTGTGAAAACGGTTGATGCCGATATACGGATTGGAAAAGCAGGGATCATGAGAACCCCCACGGAAGGTACCCATGATACGTATCCCAGCAATTTTGGTCTGGACGGTTTGATAGATGAAGTTCAGATTTATCCCGAGGCTCTGAATGCCAAACAGGTTGAAGCTACGTATTCAAATTTTAATCCGGGTTCCGCTATTGTCAATGCTCCTGATATGCAACGGCGGCGGTTTCCGGATCCAACCATAAATGATCAATTCAAAGGCGTCTATACACACCTCCCTTATTATGAGACATGGGAGAACATGTTCCGGTTTGGTAAATATGCTGATGTAGTGGTTGGTTTTGATAAATCACCGGTAAAATTTGTTTTCTGGCGTGGTGTAAGCTACATACCGATGATCGTTAACGAGTCCGACCAATGGTTTACAAATGAATTCGATGAGACGGGTTTTAGCAAGGATGCACCCGGTGATTGTGAACCTATGTCGGATAAAGGGTGCTGGGATTCCCATGCAAGGATCATTGAAAACAATCCGGCACGAGTCGTGGTCAACTGGAGATACCGGCTGACAGAACCGGGTCATCATTGGGCTAATTACGATTCAATCACCGGTTGGGGGGATATATCTGACTGGGATTATTACATCTATCCGGATGGTGTCGCATGCAAGGTAATGGACTGGTATTCTTCAAAACCGGATGCCTGGCATGAATGGGATGAACAGATTGCCGTTTTGAGTGAAGGCCAGCACCCGGAGGATGTACTTGAGAAAACACCGATAATGGTCCTGGTTGATTCAACAGGAAAGGCTGAAAGCTATGACTGGAACCCCGATCCACCCAAACCCGATTTCAAAGACCGGTTAATAATGATGATCTGTTATACAGGCAAGTACGATCCTTTCACGATTCATCATTTCACGGATGGAGATATCTATAGAGGTGAACGGTCCTGGTATTCTGTTTTTCCGAGCTGGAACCATTGGCCCACCGCACAAGCTAATTCTTCCGGACGAAATGCCAGCTTTACCGACAGAGCTTCCCACAGTTCGATCTCACATTTATATTGGCCATTATATAAAAATGTAGGCGGTAAGGCTGCTTACAAAGAAAAAATCCTGATGGAAGGAATGACGGATCAACCGGCCGCTTCACTTACAAGCCTTGCCAGGTCATGGCTGAAGGCTCCGTCTGTTGAAAATGTTTCCGGCGGGACCAGCCAGGATTACCTTCCTTCTCACCGGGCATACCGCTTTACATTCGCAGATCAGCCGTTAAAATTTCAAATTGCTGCAAACGAAAAAAAACCAATCTGTAATTTGTGTTTTGAAATACGAAAC
>JAGHDB010000269.1 GCA_021160155.1 Bacteroidales bacterium
CTGATATATGTCATCCTCTTGGTGTTGATGGGCATAATAACCGGGCTCCGGTTCGGAAGTATTTAACCGCGCTTTTAGTTACAGTTCCGGGAATAAATTTCTTTGTGAATTATACAATATCCTATAACTTTCAAATCTAATAATACATTAGAAAACTGCTTTGTAGCTGAACAAATGAATTAATAATACTTGCAAAATGGACTTATACGGACAAAAAAGCAGAAGTATCCCCCAGAAAATTGTTATTATCCTGTTAGAACTGATTCTTCTGTGGCTCTCCTATTGGATACTGTTTCAAAAAGGAGGAGCTATCATTCTGGGTTGGCTGGGAATTCATTCTATCCATGCCCTTGCAGCAAGAAAAACTGTTGTTTTTATCTTTTCACTGGTGGTATTTATCCGGATCGGATTTGCTATGTTCTATCTGCTGAAACGAAAAATTCCCTGGGAAGAATCCTTCAGTATCCCGATGGCTTTTGCCCTTTACTACGTGGGCTTCTCTTTATTGGTATTGCAGACGGATCACCGTTTGGATCTTTTGGATCTATTTGGCATAGCTCTTTTCTTATTCGGCTCTTTTCTTAACAGTTACTCTGAAATTCAACGACATCAATGGAAAACCCTGACTGAAAACAAAGGAAAATTATTTACCGGGGGACTCTTCAGGTACTCTATGCACATCAACTATTTTGGGGATGTGTGCTGGGTTACTGCCTATGCTATCCTTACCCGTAACTGGTATTCAGCCATTATCCCGGTATTTCTGCTCTGTTTCTTCATCTTTTTCAATATTCCAAAACTGGATCAATACCTTGGAATGAAATACGGCAAAAGTTTCTTTGAGTTTAAGAAAAAAACAAAGAAATTAATTCCTTTTATCTATTGATGATCGGAATCATTAAATTTGCGGATTATTTCGTCATCGTATGACTCTAAAAAAAACCAGGAAGAAACTTTCAGAGTTGCCTGCAACCGCTATTTGCGGAAATGACATCAGTTCTTCAGTGCTTTATGTATCAGCCCTATCCGTTTTTTATGCCGGCAAATATGCCTGGATCACACTGATCATTGTAGCCTTTGTTCTGTACCTCTTCAGGAAAATATACGGCGAAGTAGTATGTGCGCTTCCCATGAACGGAGGAGTGTACAATGCATTGCTCAACACCACCAGCAAATTTCTGGCCTCCTTTGCGGCTACTCTGACCCTCTTGTCCTATATGGCTACGTCGGTTATCTCCGCTAATGAAGCCATGCACTATTTCCATGGTCTGTGGAATTCAAGTCCGGTCATTTTATCTACAATCATCCTGCTCTCCATATTTGCCATGCTGGCCATCCTGGGTATCCGTGAATCATCCAAAGTAGCTACCGGGATATTCATTTTTCACCTCTCTTCAATAACCCTGTTGATCGTTTTTGTATTTTACTATCTGATACATAACGGATTCGATACGCTCTACAGCAACTGGCACCTGCCGCAATCAGGTCATATCGGTACGGCAATTTTCTTCGGATTCGCAGCCTCTATGCTGGGAATCTCAGGATTTGAAAGTTCGGCTAACTATGTTGAAGAGCAAAAAAAAGGGGTTTTCCCAAAGACCCTGAAAAATATGTGGATGATCGTAAGTATCATCAATCCTCTTATGGCATTCCTGGCAATATCTCTGATCCGTATTCCCGAAATCAGCGAATTGCACCGGACTACCCTGCTCTCTCAGATGGGTATCGTTTCAGGTGGTAACTGGCTGGGTTGGATCATTTCACTGGATGCAGTTCTGGTACTGAGTGGTGCCGTACTGACCTCCTATGTGGGAGTAACCGGTCTTCTGGAGCGAATGACACTGGATCGTATTTTGCCACCCTTTTTCCTGAAGAAAAGCAGATGGAACAGCTCCCACAGAATTATTATTCTCTTTTTAATTATAAGTATTTCGGTTTTGATGATTACCAGGGGAAAGGTCACCGCCCTGGCCGGTGTTTATACGATCTCTTTTCTCTCGGTCATGGGTCTCTTCGCCATTGGTAATATCCTGTTGAAAGTCAAACGGGCAAAACTCCCCCGTCCTATCAAAGCCAGATGGATCTCTGTGATCATTGCAATTCTGGCAGTTATTGTTGCCCTGACCGGTAATATCATCATGAAACCGACCGAACCCGGAATGCCCTCAAATTTTGTGATCTTTCTTGAATATTTTATCCCTTTCATCCTCTTTATTATCATGATGTTGAACCGAATTACCCTTCTCAGGTTATTGCTCCGGTTCATCCACAGAACATTTGAACCCATCAGGGAGGCTTTTTTACGAATGAATATGGCCCTCAATCATACCATTGTAAAGATCAACTCACAGGAATTTGTCTTCTTTACCAAAGGGGATAATCTTGAGAATCTGAATAAAGTAATGATCTATATCAGAAAAAATGAGCAAACACGAAAATTAAAACTGGTCACGATCATTGATGAAGATCATGGCAATCAAAAAGAGTTGCTGGATTCATTGAAAAAAGATATTGACTTTTTAGACCGGGAATATCCTGAAATCTCTATTGAATTTATTGCCATTCCCGGTAAATTCACCCCACACCTTATTCACCAGCTCTCTGAAAAGTGGAATATCCCGATAAACTTTATGTTCATTGGCTCACCGGGTGATCATTTCCCCTACCATATTGAAGACTTGGGAGGTGTCAGGCTGATCATCTAATTTATTATATTTGAAGCGGATAAAAGGACGGAGTTTATGAAACCTAAAGAAATTACCTGCTTCAGCGACCTTAAAAAGTATGAAGGTAAACACATTGGAGATTCAGATTACCTGAAAATTACCCAGGAGATGATCAACCAATTTGCGGATGCCACATTGGATCATCAATGGATTCATATTGATCCCGACCGTGCTGCTATAGAATCACCATTCAAAACCACTATCGCCCATGGATATCTTACCCTTTCTGTATTACCCTATTTATGGGATCAGATCGTGCATGTAACCCATGTCAAACTGACTGTTAATTACGGGATTGAAAAACTTAAATTTATTGAGCCGGTAAAAGTGAACGATGAAGTACGCGCTGTGGTACACGTAGTTTCGGTAGTAGATCTCCGTGGTATTACAAAAGCTCAAATGCGTGTAACACTTGAAATTAAAGGTGCCAAAAAATCCGCATTTGTCACAGATGTAATTTTCTTATACCATTTCAATTCGTAATCCCTCGTCAGATCACTTCCCCGTCACCTCAGCGTGATATTTTTGTGCAGCTTCTACCGCTGTCCGGCTGAAAGGATCGGCGTGATACAGATTCTTCACATACATTTCAGTCTGGTCACAAAAATGTTTGCTGGCCGGGATCCCGGAAGTACCTGTCGGGATTACAGTCTGCGAATGATCCCAGTTCGACAAATCAAAGACATGCCGTTCAGAGGCCCCGTGATTTACAGCCGTCAGATCAGGAAACGGATAGGACATCGGATATGAATACGGACAAACGGTATGAAAACTACCCCCAACCGCATAAGGACCCCGGCTTAATCCGAAAATCCGGTCGATCAGAGCTACTTTGGCCATGGGATGTTTTATGGTAAAAGTATGTATTTTCCCCCACTGCCATTGAGTGGGATCAACCCCCATTTCATCCGACAGTGCATCTACGGTTTCCATAAATGCTTTTCTGATCATTTCAGTGAAATCTTCTTTATGATCCGCCGTTGTGGTATCATCACACCAACCGTTGTCAGGATGGTGCAGCATGTTCTCCATGAAATTTTTCACCAGTGTACGTTCACTGCCAAACTTCGTGACCGCGTCATGATCCATCTGATCACCGGCCAACAGGGCAAAAAGACGGTAATAGAGTTCATCGAAGATGGCGGCAGCACCAGATTCAGCACCCATATTATAATCCCATGAACGCAACAGGTTCAATGCCTCCTGCGGAGTTCCGCCCCACTCTTTGGGTTCGCCCAGCGCTTTCAGAAAGACCGGTACAAAACTGCGGGCCATAATTGACGTTTCATCTGCCTGGATTCGTTCGAAATCATCCGCAGATAATTTTTGCTTCTCCGTCAGCAGTTTCCTGATCCTTTTAATCCGGTAAGGCAGGTCATACCATCGACTGATGTAATAAGGATAATCCGGTCCGACCGTCTTATTATTGGCCGATGAAACCATTCCCGACTCGGGATTATACGTATAAGGCAACTCTTCAAACGGTACAATAGCGGTCCAGTCATAAGCCGAAGTATCTCCGGGATAGACCATTCTGGACACTCCGTGGCGGACAGGTAATCCAATGGTGGACTGCAATCCGATATTCCCCTCCACATCCGCGTATACTACATTCTGGTTCACCGAAACAAATGTTTTTAATGCCTCCCTGAATTCTTCCCAGTTGTCCGCCCGGTTGAGCAAATATACCGTACGCAGTTCATTACTGGGCAGGTTTCCGATCCAGCTCATGGAGATCACCGGATCATCAATTTCCTTCAATCCTGAGATGACCGGCCCGCGATGTGTAAACCGGTTGGTACGATAAATAGTATCCCCTGATTTTGTCAGGATCATCTCTTCGCTCATCTCCATTTCGCGCCAAACTCCATCCACCTTATATTTTGCCGGATCATCCGGATCCACAGTCTCGGCATAAAAATCGGCATCGTCCACCATCACATTGGTAAATCCCCAGGCGATTTTTTCATTGTGCCCGGCTACTACCAGGGGCTGACCCGGTAATACCACGCCTGTCACATTTACCTTCCCCGGGACCACTTCATGCATCTGATACCATACACCGGGTATCATCAATCCCAAATGCATATCATTGGCCAGCAAAGGTTTGCCGGTAACACTTTTTTTGCCGGATACCGCCCAGTTGTTGCTTCCGCGAAATACATCCAACCCCAGCGCATCCATCTTTTCAGTAATCCCGGACAGTTGTTTCAATGCCTCAAGTTTAGCTTTGCCATCCACTCCTGAAAACTCCGGAAAAACCGGGACGGTCTGTACTTCATCCATATCCGGCAGAAGATACCGGTATAACTCCTCCGACAATTGTTGCTGTAACTGATACATTAATACTTCAGTGGTCCATCCGGTAGAGAGATCCCAGGCCATGTAACCGATCAGACTGATCGATTGCTCGGGCAGCCAGGGCTCCGGTTTATATCCCAACAAGGCAAATTCGGGAGGTAATTTCTTGTTATAATCCCGGATATACTGATTCACTCCTTCACAAAATGCACTCAGCGCAGTTTGCAATCCGGGTTCAGCTTTCTTCCATAACTCCCGGGATTTATCCATGATGCGCAATGCCCGCATGAGCTGATCCACATCCACCATGTCCTCTCCGAAAATTTCAGCTAACCGCCCCGAAGTCACCCGGCGAAGCAGATCCATCTGCCACATACGATCCTGCGACATGACGTACCCTACCGCCCGGTACAGATCAGCCTCATTTTCAGCATAGACATGCGGGATGGCAAAAGAATCGCGAAAAACCTCTACATGCCCCTGCTGCCCGTCGAGCATAATGGTTTGGTTGTAATCAGGCAGCGCCCGCTTTTTTATGCCATTCAGAAACACCCAGCCGGCAACCACCAATCCGACTAGTATCACCAGGATACCCAGAATTATCTTTCTTGCTTTCATGATATTTAGGTTTAGATTTAGCCAATTAAGTTAATGAATTTTCATCTCACCACAATTTCATCTACAAACACCCAGCTTTTACCGCCAGCCGACGGGTGCCAGTCGGGATTCTGTAACGTTCCCTGAATATTGAACCGGACAAATCTGAAAAGATGACCATGCGGATCAAAGGTGTAAGTCCGGATGACCGGCTCTTTATGCTGATCCCCTTGCACAAGAATGGTATCCAGCGGAAGAAAACCGGTACTGTCTGAAGCAATAGAGCAAACCACTGATACCGGGTGAAAGATCCAGCTTTTGGGATCATATAAGGTGCTGATTTCGATGGTATCAGCCTGAATTACAGTTTTTTCATCGAGCGTAAGGGTAAAGTCCCGTGCTTCCCAACCCAGCCAGTGCACTTTATAATCAGCAGCTCCCCTCACCCCGTTGGTCAGGTAAGCAAGATCGCCCCCGCTGTATTTGGCCGCCGGCAAAGGTTGTGCACTCACCGGTTTACGAAATGCCCGGTTGCCTTCAACCTCTACATTAATAAACCGTTTGGTGGCATAATAATAATCCTGCGGAGTTAAACCGGCCTCATTCAAAGTATGAACCCCCGCCTCACGACAGGTATTATAAAATTGCTCCAGCATTTCCACCATTTCCGGCCGCACCACAAATTTTTCCCCTTTGGTTTCCGGTCTTTGTTTTTCGGTCTTTCCATAATAC
>JAGHDB010000341.1 GCA_021160155.1 Bacteroidales bacterium
TCAGGGCCGTGCCGTCATCACTACTATTTGAGCCATGAACATAAGTAACAAGATCTTCAGAAAAAAATTGTTGTTCAATCTTAAGGGTTTTAAGATTCCAAACGTCAATTATAAGTTTGTCTGCACCTCCCAAAGGACAAGGCATAATTTGCGTATAAAAGGCTTTTTCACGATCAGGACTAATACCGTACTCCCACTGTTTTCCAAGAGGAGTCATCTGCTGCCGGTGCCGCTTATCCATCTCGCATGAGACCGGCCCCTGAATCATGCCAGTTAATTTATCTTGCAGGGCCATCATAGGGGACAACAAACCACCCTGGGATCCAGTTTTTTTGGCTTTTATTGCGCCATTTCCGCCCATCACCACCTCCATTATCAAATCTTAAGGACATCTTGAAAAAGAGTTGAGAAGTCAACACCCTAACAATGGAACAGCGAAAGTCATACCATTTTAAAAAATTATCAATAAAAAAATAACTCCATCATTCATTCACATTATATTTTTCTTATAATTTCAACAAGTTACACAGAAAACCTAGCAACAACAATTTAACCATACGGCCTCCAAACATCTCAATCTTCGCATGAATAAAAGCGTTTAGTTTGTTTATTTTACGTTGACTTTATATGTTGACTTTATATGTACAGCGATCCCCAAAATCAAGAAATAACTCTTTAACCTTGACAAGATATCCTTTATAGTGAGAAACACTTACTCCGTACCTCGAACGTCAAACATCTGCCCTATGCCAGCGCAAGGAACTTAAATGAATGACAATCTAATTTCATCAGAAAATACGGCTGACAACAACGCAAAATGCCCGCAATGCCAAACGGAACTTACCCAGTTCGGCCAATTCTGGATCTGTCCCCAACATGGTCAGGTTTCCCTGGATGAATCAAAACCATTCGAACCCATGCGCATCTTTTTCAGCTATGGCCACGATTGCAACGAAGAACTGGTTCGACTAATTAAGACTGATCTCGAAAAACGGGGGCATAATGTCTGGTTTGACAAAAATGAGATAAAAGGCGGAGATAACTGGCGGCACAAAATTACTGATGGCATTTTAAAAAGCCATCGGGTTATCTCTTTTCTCTCAAAACACTCTACCCGTGATCCCGGTGTCTGCCTTGATGAGATTGCCATTGCCATTGGGGTTAAAGGCGGCAATCTCAAGACCATTCTCCTGGAGCCGGAAACAGAGGTCAGCCCGCCGCCGACTATCAGCCATATTCAGTGGATGGATATGCACGATTGGCAAAAACAGCAGGCGGCAGAAAAAGAGCAGTGGCAGCAGTGGTATGAGGAAAAGCTTGATGAGATTATAAGTGTTGTTGAAAGTGATGAAAGTAGACAATTTTCCGGTGAGATAGAGAAACTCAGCGGTTATCTCAAACCCATTTCATCCGACAGTAGAATCTCCTCACTGCTCAGTCGGGGATTTGTCGGGCGTGAGTGGTTGTTTAAAACTATCAAAGCCTGACCCCCTCTCCCTCTCCCTCTCCACCGTCTCCGTCCCAATTGATGGCTCACTGATCGATTCAGTTCTCTCCATGGTCTGGGCCGACTATCGCAAAGGATCAAAAAAGGCAAAAGTTCATGTTGGGTTTAATGTTAAATGCTCTATTCCGCAAAAGATCTTCTTAACTGAAGGTAACGGAGCCGAACGACCTTTTGCTCAAAAAATATTAGAGCCGAGGGGTGTCTGTCGACCCCGTCTCCTGTCCCAACAACTATAATAGTTATTAAAGAGGTTAAATAATATGAAATCAAATAAATGGAAAACAATCCGTGTATTTATAAGCAGTACTTTCAAGGATTTCCATGTAGAGCGAGATCATCTTATCAGGTTTGTTTTTCCAGAGCTCAAGGAGAAATGCAGAAAATACAGAGTAAATTTGATAGATATGGATCTTAGATGGGGAGTAACTGAACAGGATGCTCAGGCTGGAAAGGCACTTGATATTTGTCTGGATGAGATTGACTCATGTAGACCTTATTTTTTGGGACTTCTTGGTCATCGGTACGGCTGGATACCCGATGGTGAGAACCATTCCATTACTGCCCAGGAAATTTATCATGGTGTACTTGAGAATGAGGTTCCCAGGCAGATTGTTGATTTAAGAAGAATCATTGATGGTAAATTGGAAGGGAAAGAACTTTCTGATGAACAGAAAAATATCCTGGTCAAATCTTATCCCTTTGATGCAGAAAAAAGAAAATATTTACTTAGTGATCAAACCACTAATGATGAATTAAATATCATAAAATCTATAGTTAAAATTTTCAGCATTTATCAACGGGAGAGAAGTTTTTTCTTTTTTAGATCAGAGGACTTAACTAATAAACTGGCAGGAAATAAAATTGAAGATTTTTTTGAAAAAGAAAAAAAAGATCAGGATATATTAACCAACCTGATACAAAAAATAAAAGATGAAAAATTATGGTGGACCGCTTATGATTATATAGAAGCGAAAGATGAAAATGATATAACAGCCTTTGGCAGAAAGGTAAAAGATGTCTTATGGGAACATATTGAAGCTGAGATCAAAACCTCCGAAACAGAAGAAGAAAAAGACTGGCTGGAAGAGGAAGCTGAATATCATGAACTCTTTATTGCCGACCGAACCAGACGATTTGTAGGTAGAAAAGATATTCTTGAAAACATGCATGAATTCTGCAAATCGGATGATCAGAATAACCTGATGGTAATTACTGGTGAATCGGGATGTGGAAAATCAGCATTAATGGGACGTTTTACTGAAGAAGTAATGCATCAACATTCGGATAGGTTGATTATCCCCCATTTTGTGGGTGCATCACCATCATCAACAAATCTCAGGCATCTTCTGTTAAGGTTTTCCACCGTCCTTAGTAAAGAAATCAACTCTACTGAAGAGATACCAGAGGATATAAACAAGTTAAAATCATTTTTTACAGAAATTTTACAGAAAACAGCAAATGAGAGAGAAATATTGCTAATTATAGATGCTGTTAATCAGCTTGAAAAGGGTGATGATGCACATAATATGGACTGGTTACCTTTCAGAACCCCCAAGAATGTTAAATTTATTATAAGTACCCTGAATGGTGAAGCAAAGGATGCTTTATTGAGAAGAGAGAAACTTTCTGTTCAGGAAGTTAAAGGTCTTAATGAATCTGATATCAAAATATTTGTAAATGACTATCTTGAAGAGATCAAACACGAATTTCCCAATAAAAACATTGAAGATCAATTTTTTGATAAAATTAAACATGGGCATCCCTTATATATTCAGGTTGCATTGGAAGAACTGAGAGTATTTGGAGATTTTGATAAACTTGGAGATCGGATATGTAAACTTCCTGATACTGTTCCAGATTTGTTTATTCAGGTTTTGGAAAGAATTGAAAAAGATTTCAGCAAACCACTTGTCAAAGAGTGTTTATCCTTGATTGCCTGCGGAAAGCAGGGAATGACAGCTGAAGAGTTGCAGGATCTTTTAAAGGGCTTTGCACCAAAAACTGATACCAATAAAGAACTAAAAAAATATCCTGACATGCTCTGGAAGCGATTGCTCCGGTCATTTTGTACCTACCTATTTGAAAGATCTGGAGTTATAGATTATTTTCATAATCAGTTCAAAGAAGCAGTGGGCGCACGATACCTTTCAAAAAAAGAGGATAGACTTACTCATCACCAGAAAATCGCCGATTACTTTGATTCTCGTTGGCAGGAACCCTATGTTCGAGCCCTAAATGAATTACCACATCAATTGTTAAAAATAGAATTATGGGATAATGTAACCGATTTGCTCTGTGATTTGAATTTTATTCAAGCCAAAAGTGCAGCAAAACTGACCTATGATCTGGTCAAGGACTATGATGATGTTTTAACAGTAATCCCGGATAATAAAGAAAATATCAGACAGAAAAAGGAAGGGATGGAGAAATACATCAGGGATTTAATTGCCTATGCCAAAGGAGAAATTAAAAAGCTTGATATTCCTCAAAGCCAACCACCTTGGTCTAAAGAAAAAATTAATGAAGAGATAAAAAGGATTAAAACCAATCCGAATCGTCTGGATCGTTTAAACGCATTTATCAATTTCCTTTGGAATGAAGCCAATAACCTGCAAGATTATGCCATGGATTTTCCTTATTTTGCCTCCCAGCAAGCCTGGAATTATACAAATACTGGTCCTGTAGGTGAGGCGGCAGAAACCGGCTCACCTGAAATTCGCCAATCTCTGCTCCTTTGTAGCCAACCCACACGTCCACCCTGGAATCCAATGCCCCAGGCACTCCAAACCCTCAAGGGACATACTGAAAGGGTCGAGCCCGTATCCATCACCGCTGACGGGAAACGGGCCATCTCAGGATCTGATGATAAAACCTGCATCCTGTGGAACCTTCAAACAGGAGAGAAACTCCAAACTCTCAAGGGACATACTCGCGGTGTCGAGTCCGTATCGATCACCCCTGACGGGAAACGGGCAATCTCAGGGTCTTATGATAAAACCTGCATCCTGTGGGACCTTCAAACAGGAGAGAAACTCCAAACTCTCAAGGGACATACTGAAAGAGTCAGGTCCGTATCGATCACCCCTGACGGAAAACGGGCAATCTCAGGGTCATTGGATAATACCTGCATCCTGTGGGACCTTCAAACAGGAGAGGCACTCCAAACTCTCAAGGGGCATACTCGAAGTGTCGAGTCCGTATCGATCATCCCTGACGGGAAACGGGCCATCTCTGGGTCAGGGGATAAAACCTGCATCCTGTGGGACCTTCAAACAGGAGAGAAACTCAAAACTCTCAAGGGGCATAATAGCTGGGTCACGGCCGTATCGATCACCCCTGACGGAAAACGGGCAATCTCCGGGTCTACTGATAAATCCTGCATCCTGTGGGACCTTCAAACAGGAGAGAAACTTCAAACTCTCAAGGGGCATACTAACGATGTCGTTTCCGTATCGATCACCCCTGACGGAAAACGGGCCATCTCTGGGGCAAAGGATAATACCTGCATCCTGTGGGACCTTCAAACAGGAGAGAAACTTCAAACCCTCAAGGGGCATACTGGCTTGGTCCAGTCCGTATCGATCACCCCTGACGGGAAACGGGCCATCTCCGGGTCA
>JAGHDB010000274.1 GCA_021160155.1 Bacteroidales bacterium
CTGTTTATTAATTATTTAAAAAATCCATTATGAAAAGATTAATCATCATTACCACACTTTTAAGCATTCTTTCAGGAGGTTATATTCTTACCCGCGCAGAGGGGGGAGATAATCAAACGACCTACTCCACATTAACCGGATGGCA
The DNA here is from genome assembly GCA_021160155.1 of Bacteroidales bacterium. GTDB lineage: Bacteria > Bacteroidota > Bacteroidia > Bacteroidales > UBA12481 > JAGHDB01. The sequence continues at coordinate 146 of JAGHDB010000274.1, forward strand.
ACAGTATTTTTGCCGGAAAGAAAGAATGCACGTTGATAAAGTTCATGTTACACTCAATTTAAACGCAACCATTGACAAAAGAGTTGGATTGACCCTTGGTTTTGACTCGGATGTGGTTCGTATTTCTTGCTGTAAGAACTGTGAAAAGAAGTATTCGTGGTGCAATTTTGACCTCGAAGACAAAGCTTGCTAGAGAAAAATCTTTATTAAATTAGGTTAGGTTAGGTTAGGTTAGATTTGGTTACGACGGGGTTTTCCCTGTCGTAACCTTTTTCATTTTCATTATGCAATTCTTCTGTATATAGCCCAATAAGCCAGCGGAATAAAATACAAACTCACCAAAGTTCCGATAGTCATGCCACCGATTACGGTCAATGCCAATGGTTTTTGTAATTCAGCCCCCAATCCCTTAAAAAAGAGAAAGGGCAGCAGGGCCAGAATGGTAGTCAGACTGGTCATTATAATTGGCTTCAGCCTTCTCCGCCCTCCGATGTGAATAGCTTCAAGCAAGGGAGCCCCCTCGCGGCGGGCCCGGTTGATGGTATCGATCTTCAGGATGCTGTCATTGATAATAATTCCGCTCATCACAATGATCCCGATCGCAGACATGACATTCACAGATCCTCCGAATATCCATAAAAGAAACAGTGCCCCGGCAAAATCGATAGGAATCTCCAGCAATACAATTAAAGGTTGAATAAATGATTCAAACTGGGCAGCCAGGATAAAAAACAACAGCAACACGGAAATCCCCAACACAAACGCCAATTGTCTGATCAGGTCTGAATTTCTGAACCAGGTACCGTCATAGGAAATTTCAAGATCGGGAAATTGTTTGATCACCCGGTTCAATTGTCCCATCAAACCGGGTATGGAATTTCCTGAGGTATTTAATTCTAACGGAACAAACTCTCCATGCCTGTTTGCACGGATTGATTTATACTGCTGGGCACGATTAAGCCTTACCATTGAAGCAACGGGTATCTTCTGTCCCTGACGGTTTGAAACTTTCATCCGGTTGATGACTTCTGCCACAGGCCGTTTCACATTGCCCAGAATGATGGGGATATACTGCTGGTATGATTTCAGCACACCCATAGGTCTTTGATTAAAAGCAGTTTGTAACTGATTATACAATGTGGAGAAATCAACCTGGTACAACAATAATTTCTCCGGATCCACCTCAATCACAATCTGATCCTGAACAGGAACCGATGTAAATTCAATATCCTTTTCCCGGCTGATACTGTCAAGCAAACGGTTAAACTCTTGCAATGAAGGTTGTCCGGTCTGAACTGTACTGGATATGCGCGCCAAAAGAGGGGGCAGATCCTCTGAAAAAAGTGCTTCAAAAATATTCTCCGGCGGATAAAAAGAGACGGTAGCCATCGGGTAATGCTGACCGAGATATGCTTTGATTGAATTTTGTATCCGCTCTACAGAGGCAGGATTTTGTGTTCGGAGATATATTTCAGCTTCCGAGGCTGTTTGTTCAGCTCTCCGGTTAAGAAAGAACTGCTGCTCTCCAACCTCTGAAGAGTACTGAAGCAAAGTATCGGGAATAGCAGCTGTCAGCTCCCTAACCCTCCGGGCATTTTCCGTCACATGAACCGGTTCATTCCAATCAAGAACAGCAACTGATTCAGTCTGTTGCATTTCAGGAAAGCTTCGTATCTTCAGGGTATGGAACAACCACACCGCAAGTGGTATAGCTGCCAGAAAAGCAATGCTATAGATCCGGCGGTATCGAAAAACATGATTAAAGGATTGGTTATACCCCTTTTCATAATCCACCCGGTTGATACGGGCCAGAAAACGATGAGAACCGGCTGTCGGTTTTTTAAAATAAAACAATCTGAACAGCATGGGTAACAGAGTAACAGAAACCGCGAAAGAGACGAATAAGCCGGTTGATACGGCCACCGCCTGATCAAAAAACAGAGCACCGGCCAGACCACTCAGAAAAACCAGCGGCACAAATACGGCACAGGTAGTTAGTGCGGATGAGATCAATGGCCGGATCACTTCATTGGTTCCCAACACACAGGCCCGGTTCAGTGTCTCACCCTGATCACGGTATTGATTAATGTTGTCAATTACAATAATCGAATTATCAATCATCATCCCAACTGCCAGTATCAATCCCGACAGTGAAATAATATTAATGGAGATGTGCAGAAGATAAAAGAATAAAAAACTGATCACCAAAGAGACAGGGATGGTAAATGCAATCAGAACCGGTGAACGGAAATCCTTCAGAAACAAAAACATAACCAGAATCGCCAGTGTGGCTCCAAACAGCAGACTTTGCCGGAGGTTGCCGATAGAGTATTCCAGTAATTTGGTCTGGTCTTTTTCAATCTCAAAATCCATCCCCGGATAGGTGGTCCGGTAATACTCCACCAATCCCTTAAGCTCCTTTTTCAGGTCAGCCATTCGCTCATCCGATTGTTTGATCACAGAAAGACAGAGACCGTTTTTATTTCTGTTCAGGAATAAACCCCGGCGGTCTTGCGGCACAATTTTCAGATCTGCCAGATCTTTAAGTTGCATCAGGTGATCGGGACGTCCCAGATAAATATTTCCGATGTCTTCCACATTACGCAGATAATTGGCAAAATTGATATGGTACTGGTAATACCCTTCCCTGACCATCAGGCTCCCGATAGTCAAATTGTTACGTTCAATTGCATTCAGGATATCATTTTCAGTCAAACCCAGACTTTGTAATTTCTCAAAATCCGGACGGATATCCAATCCGGGCATCGTATAACCGGTGATATCCACCATGGCCACCTCAGGCAATTGTTCAATTCGTTTAATTATGACCGACCGCACAAAATCACTTAATTGCATGAAACGGTTTTCATCCTGCCAATCCGACTTTCTGGTTATCAGTAGATTAAAAACCGGTATATCGGTTGCTGAAGCTTTAATGACCCGTGGTCGATCCATATCACGGGGCAGATTGTTTTCATTCAGGGCCTGGTCAATCTTTTCATTACATTCTATATAAGCATATTCAATGTCGGTGCCATGCAAATATTTCATCCGTATCAGTGCATATCCGTCGCGGGTTTCCGATTCTATGTCTTTCAAATGGCCTACCTGCAAAAGTTGTCGCCTGATGGGTGTAACAATCGAACTTTCAAGGGTTCTGGCGGGAGCGGACGGATATTTAATCTGTACCGTAATTTCAGGAATGTCAATATCGGGCATCAGGGAAACCGGTATTTTAAAAATTGTCAGAATCCCGAGGAAGATCAGAGCCAGAAAACTCATAATCACTGCAATAGGCCGGTTGATTAAAAACTTGACCATACGCTAAATTTAAATACAGGGTTTTATAAATCTTTAAACGTGAGGTTGATATCCGCATCATGCGCCAGATTCAGGTTCCCGGCGGTGATGATGGTATCCCCGCTTTTCAGCACACCGGTCACCAGTTCAATGGTATAACTTTTTGAATTCTCATATCCTGTCTTGACATAATTCCAGTAAGAGCGACCGTTATGTACAGAGAATACTACCTGCCGATTGTTCCGAAGCACCAGTGCTTCTTTGGGAATAATCAGCATACCGGGAATGACAAACCGGATAAATACTTTGATATTCATCCCTTCGACCAGGATTTGATCACGATTGCTTATCCGTCCTTTTACCTGAACCATACCATGTGTATCCACCACAGGATCTATTTCTGTTATAGCCCCGTGAAAACAAAGTGAATCCATAGAAAATGGGTACACATCAATTGGTTGCCCCTCTTTGATCCTGGGAAGCTCGCTCTCCAGAACATTAAAATTCACGTCAAATTCCCGGTCATTGACCAGTACACAGAAAGGCTCTCCTGATACAGGTATATTGTGGGGTTTTACTTTTAAGCGGGTTACCCGGCCTGCGATAGGGGCTTTCACAAAACAATTCTGGTAATCCAGACGCTGCCGTTTCAGATTCAACTCGGCATCGGTAAATCCGGATTTCATCTTCATGGTTTCCAGCGCTTTAGGATCGATGCCCTTCTCGCTGTCAGAACCTCCGGTATGGGCAATTAATTCAGAACGGAGTGTAATACGGGCTTTCCCCACCCCAACAGTAGCCTGTTCCAATGCCAGTTCAGCCTCACGTGAGTCCATCTCAGCCATGAGCGTGCCTTTCTCAATCCACATTCCATTCTTCACCCGGATCCGTGTAATGAGGTCATTCTTTTTGCAAAAAACTGCAGCCTGCTTTGCAGCCGACAGTTTGCCGTTACTCACCAGTTCCAATGGAAAATCACCGGTCCGGATCAGCCGGCCTTCAGTCCGTACCGGTCCGGCTTTGGCTTCAATTTTACCCAGTTTGCTACCGAGTGACTGATCGCTTTTGGTTTTACAGCCGGTTACCATCACGATAACCAACACGCCATAAAGGAGATGACTATTTTTCATAAGAGGTCGTTGATTGGGATTTTTTTAAAGATAATGAAAGAAAAGCAGGTAAAAAGATAATGAGGGCCAGGAACGAGAATATCAATCCGCCCATGGTTCCCACCGCAAGAGCAAACCAGAACACCTCATCCTGACCTCCGGTCACAAAGGGTACCAGTCCCAGTACTGTTGACATAACGGTTAGAAAGATCGGCGTGATTTTTCCGTTGTACGCCTTCAAATAGAGCCGGTGAGAGGGTAGATGCACTACCCCCTCCTTTCGTAAATTATTGTAATCATTTAATATATAGAGGGAGGCATTAACCACGATTCCGCTCAGCAATAGAAAAGAGGCAAAACCACCCTGGTCGAAGCTGAAATCAAAGAGGTAGAAGGTCAAGAAAACGCCGACAAAGGAAACCGGGATAATCAATACCACCGCCAGGGGTTGCAGTAGAGACTCCAGGAGGATAGAGCATATCATATAGATAATCCCGATCACCAGAAGGATCAAGAAGAATTGCCGGTTTTTTTCACGTTGCCAGTATCGGTATGCCGACTCTTTTACCAGAAAACCGACAGGCAGTTTCGCCGAAACCTCATCAATAACACGTTCACGGTGCATCGCGGCAAGCTTAGAAGCTCCCTTGAAATCATACGCTACGATTAACCGGTATTGCTGATCCTCTTTAACAATGGTTTTATTTACTTCCTGCTTACCCATCTCTCCCAGGTTTACTAATCGGATCATGGTACTGTCTGTAATAACCGGGGTTTGGCCCATCATCCATGAGTCGAACTTTTAAGATTGTACCGAGCGCAGCCTGACCGGTTCATACCGGTTATTCACGAAAAGATGACCGGAGGCATCCGGTTGAATGGCAAAACCCTGAAGGTAATGGTATATCTGCCCCGGGTTCAATCCTTTGCGAAACATCTCCTCATTGTTTAACCAGATCCGGTACTCGGTAACC
>JAGHDB010000067.1 GCA_021160155.1 Bacteroidales bacterium
AAGGAAAACAATTAGGAACAGTTTAATTTATTAAAATAAAAAGTATAAAACATGAAACGATTAAATTTAATAATTCTAGGAGTAATAGCACTATTATTTAGCGTAAATATTACAAAGGCACAAGAAAATGCCGATAAATTAAAATTGTCGGGAGAATTAATGACCGATCAGCGATTTTTGCTTGATGACCCCAATGATTGGGCTTGGAATGAAAACCGGTTAACATTAAAACTTGACAAAAAGATTACCGATAATTCAAAATTTTATAGCGAGGTTTGGTTAAGAAATATCGGGCTTCCACAAATTAATTCATCGGCCGACCTTTACAATAAAGGAATAGTTGATCCTTATAACTTAGAGATAAGAGAAGCCTATGTTCAACTATTTGGCTTTTTAACCAAAAATCTCGATGTTAAAATCGGTCGCCAACGTATTGTTTGGGGGACAGCCGACAAACTAAACCCGACTGATAATCTTAACCCTTACGATTTGGAAGATGTCTTAGACTTCGGTCGCCACAGAGGTTCCGATGCTATTAGTTTAGATTATTATTTTAACTCAGAGTTTTCTTTGCAAGGTGTATATATTCCATTTTTTCAGCCGGCTAATATGCCTGTTGGTATTTTCGCAAATGCTCTTACACCGGAAATGGAAATGCCACAAGGATTAACATTAAAAGACTTTAACGACCAAATTAATATGCCACGATATAATTTAGCGGAAAGCTCAACCGCTGGTATAAAATTTAAAGGTTTTGCCGCCGGATTTGATTTTTCATTGAGTTATGTTTGGGGTAGAGACGGTATGCCATTGGCTACATATAACACTTTTACTCCTGTTGATACAATGGGAGGAATTTCAATACATTCGGATTTGTCGTTTTACAGAACACATATTTTTGGAGCCGATTTGGCAGGAAGCATAGGCGGAGTTGGCATTTGGGCAGAAGCAGCAGTTTTCTTACCTGAACACGAACAGATAATGACAACAGATTTATCGGCGATGTACCCATTGTCTCCTGTTCCTGTTACACAAGATACGGTAATCTTAAAAAAAGAGACTTATGTGAAATTTGTTGTTGGAGCCGATTATAATTTTGCCAACGGAAGTTATCTTAATTTTCAATACATGCATGGCTTTATGAATGAAAGGGGACGAGATGCATTAAACGATTATTTCTTTCTTCAATATCAAATGAAGTTTTTTGATGATAAATTAAAATTTACGCCCTTAGCAGGTGGGTTTATAGTATCTGACTGGAATGATGTAAAAAATAATTATGCATTAATATATGCACCCGCACTTTCGTATATGACGACCGATAATGCAGAAATAATACTATCCACAGCATTGTTTGATGGTAAAGGCGATAATACGTTTGCAAAGCTGGCCGGTTATAATATGATGATGTTTAAATTAAAATATAATTTTTAAAAAGTTGCGAATACAGCAGAAGCAATGAATAAAAAAAACCCAGACATTTGCATTTGTAAATTTTCATTTCTTATCTTTGAAGCCGAAATAAAAAAGTATTAATGAATCAAATGATCAATATCGCCCTTATTATTCTGGTCCTGTTGGACCTGAAGTGAGAAGGGTTATAAGATCATTATAATAAAACAGAAACCCTTCTCAATGCGAGAAGGGTTTTTTTATGGCTAAAGATTATTGACGAATGAAATTAGAAAGTTTAGATTTTTCACTCCTGCACTCTATTCTTTGAATTAAACACTTCATAATGAGAACCTGCGTTAAAACCTACAGAGAGAACAAAAAACCGGGGATGAAGGTAACCGGTTCTGAGGCGGTATTGCTGTCGTTGCTGGAGGAGGGCGTAGATACCCTGTTCGGTTACCCGGGCGGGGCGATTATGCCTTTTTATGATGCGCTTCATCTGAATGACGGGTGCTTTAACCATGTGCTGACCCGTCATGAGCAGGGAGCCATTCACGCGGCACAGGGATATGCCCGAGTCACCCATAAAACCGGCGTGGTAATCACTACCTCCGGTCCGGGTGCCACAAACATCCTGACCGGACTGGCAGATGCCTATCTGGATTCTACTCCACTGGTTTGTTTCACCGGCCAGGTGGTGGGTAACCTGATCGGTAGTGATGCTTTTCAGGAGACCGATATCCTGACCATCAGCATGGCGGTTACCAAATGGAATGCCCGTGTGAACCGGGTTGAAGAACTCCCTGAACTGATCGCGAAAGCTTTCTTTATCGCCCGCTCGGGACGCCCCGGACCGGTGCTGATTGACCTGCCTAAGGATGTGATGATGAGTAAAATGGCCTTTACTTATACGCAGGTTCAATCGCTTCGGACTTATGAACCTAAAATGGAACCGGATCCCGACCTGGTTGCCAAGGCGGCACAATGGCTGAATAACGCACAAAAACCGATGATCCTCTTCGGACAGGGTGTGGTACTGGCAAAGGCTGAGGAAGAACTCCGGCAATTAGTGGAACAATCGGGAAGCCCGGCGGCGGCTACATTACTCGGACTCTCGGCACTGCCGGCTTCGCATCCGCTTTATAAAGGAATGCTGGGAATGCATGGAAATTATGCCCCCAATATGAAAACCGGTGAGGCCGACCTGATCCTGGCTATCGGCATGCGGTTTGACGACCGGGTGACCGGTACGGTATCTACTTATCTGAAACAGGCCAGAATTATCCATGTGGATATTGATCCCACTGAATTAAATAAGAATAAAGAGGTGGATCTGCAAATCGAAGCGGATGCCAAAGCCTTTATGCAGCGGATAATCCCTATGATCCAACCGGCAGATCGAACTGCCTGGTCAGATAGTTTTACCCCACTCTATGAAGAGGAGTTTAACCAGGTAATTAAACAGGATATTTCTCCCCGGTCGGGAAAAATAAAAATGGGAGAAGTAATCCGGAAACTGTCGGCAGGCGTAGGCGAAAAAGCAATCCTGGTGACCGATGTGGGTCAACACCAGATGAAAGCAGCCCGTTATTTCCCGCTCGACCGGCCGCGCACTTTGGTCACTTCGGGCGGATTGGGTACCATGGGGTTCGGACTCCCGGCTGCAATCGGAGCCCAGGTGGGATGCCCCGACAGTACCGTGGTGGCTATTGTGGGTGACGGAGGGATCCAGATGACCATACAGGAACTGATCACCATCGCCCAGGAAGGTATTCCGGTTAAAGTGGTGGTTTTAAGCAATGGATACCTCGGAATGGTGAGACAATGGCAGGAACTCTTTTTCGAATCACGATATGCCAGTACCACTCTGTTGAATCCGGATTTTGTAAAGCTTTCAGAAGCTTGCGGGGTGCCGGCCGACCGGGTGGAGAAGCGGGAAGAACTAGATGAAAAGATACATAAACTTTTTCATACGCCCGGAAACTTCTTGCTGGAAGTAGTGGTGGAAAAAGAAGAAAACGTATTTCCGATGGTGCCTCCGGGTGCTGCCGTTACTGAAATGATATTGAAATAGTTACAAACTAAAGTTTAGAAATATGAAAAAAGAGTATCTGGTAACCACACTGGCACAAGACCGCGTAGGCCTGTTGAGCCGCGTTGCGATGGTCTTCTCCCGGAGGGGGATCAACATCGAACGGTTAACCCTGGCTGAATCAGCCATGAAAGGTATCGCTTCAATCTCTATGGTGATCCATACCGATGGCCGTACCGCCCGGCAGATCGTCAAACAGATCGAGAAACAGGTAGAAGTGCTGCAGGCATTTGCTGCCGAACGCCCGGGTATAAACCAGCACATGGAAAAAGATCTTCAAATGGTTACATATTAATAATCTGACATGACACAAATCAATTTTGGCGGAGTTACCGAGCAGGTGGTTACCCGCGAAGAATTTCCCCTGGAGAAAGCCCGGGAAATACTTAAAAACGAGACTATTGCAGTATTGGGATATGGCGTTCAGGGTCCGGGTCAGGCTCTTAACCTGCGCGATAACGGCTTTAATGTCATCGTGGGACAACGTCCGGGTACCGGAAGCTGGGAAAAGGCAATTAAAGACGGATGGCGTGAAGGCCGGGATCTGTTTGATATTGAGACGGCCTGCCGTAAGGGAACCGTACTGGCTTATCTGCTTTCGGATGCCGGACAGATTTCTGTATGGCCGGTTGTAAAAGAAAACCTGACCTCCGGAAAAATGCTCTATTTTTCTCATGGATTCGGGATCACATACAACGACCAGACCGGTATCATTCCTCCGGATGATGTGGATGTCACCCTGGTTGCCCCGAAAGGCTCGGGTACTTCACTGCGCAGATTGTTCCTTGAGGGTAAAGGGATCAATTCAAGCTTCGCGGTTTATCAGGATGCGACCGGCCATGCAGCCGATCGTGCAAAAGCCATGGGCATCGGGATCGGATCGGGATATCTCTTTGAAACCACCTTTAAAAAAGAGGTCTATTCTGACCTGACCGGCGAGCGGGGTGTGCTGATGGGCGCCATTGCCGGGGTTTTTGAAGCCCAGTACAACTGCCTCCGTAAAAACGGTCATACTCCGTCAGAAGCTTTTAATGAAACTGTTGAAGAACTGACGCAGAGCCTTATGCCGCTGGTGGCCGAAAACGGGATGGACTGGATGTATGCAAACTGCTCAACCACCGCTCAAAGGGGTGCCCTTGACTGGCGGCATAAGTTCAGGGAGGCCGTTACGCCGGTATTTGATGAACTCTATAACAGTGTGGCAACCGGTAAAGAAGCCGCTATCGCTATAAAAAAAGGCATGGATCCCGATTACCGGGCCAAACTGGATGAAGAACTTCGCGAACTCCGCGAATCGGAACTCTGGCAAGCCGGTGCACAAGTCAGAAAACTCAGACCGTAAGAGGAGTTTAGAAAAATGTTTATTTGTTTAGGCTGCAGGCCTGCAGCTCTTATTTTACTGAAAACTTCTTTCTCCGAAAGAGAATAATTATGAAACAGTTACAAATTTTCGATACCACTCTCCGCGATGGCGAACAGGTACCCGGATGCCAGTTGAATACGATTGAAAAGATCGAAGTGGCCCGGGCACTGGAGGAGTTGGGGGTGGATGTGATTGAGGCCGGTTTCCCGGTTTCAAGTCCGGGTGATTTTGAAGCGGTTGACCAGATTGCCCGTACGGTGAAGGATGTGACGGTATGCGGATTGACCCGTGCCGTGAAAAAGGACATTGAAGTGGCGGCCGAAGCGCTGAAACATGCCCGGCGACCCAGAATCCATACGGGGATAGGTACTTCACCCTATCACATCCGGTTAAAACTTAAATCCACGCCTGAAGAGATCCTCCAAAAAGCCGTGGAAGCAGTCTCTTATGCCAGAAATTTTGTGGATGATGTGGAATTTTTTGCCGAAGATGCCGGTCGCACGGATAATGAGTTTCTGGCATACGTTATTGAAGCTGTCATTGCTGCCGGAGCTACGGTGGTCAATATCCCGGATACTACCGGTTATTGCCTGCCCGAAGAGTACGGTCAAAAGATCAAATACCTGGTTGACCATGTGCCGAATATCGACCGGGCGATCATCTCTACTCATTGTCACAATGACCTGGGTATGGCCACTGCCAACACCCTCTCCGGGGTGCTGAACGGAGCACGACAGGTAGAAGTGACCATCAACGGCATCGGTGAGCGTGCAGGTAATACAGCGCTCGAAGAGGTAGTCATGGCCGTGAAAACCCGTAAAGATATTCCGGTTGAAACCCGTGTACGTACCCAACGGATCCTGCAAACCAGCCGGCTGGTATCTTCTTTGATGAACATGCCTGTACAGCCGAATAAAGCAGTGGTGGGCCGTAATGCCTTTGCCCACTCTTCGGGGATCCATCAGGACGGGGTGCTGAAAAACCGTGAGAATTATGAGATCATGAATCCCGGAGATGTAGGTGTGGACGAGTCGGCCATCGTATTGACTGCCCGGTCGGGACGGGCTGCATTGAAACACCACCTCGAAAGATTGGGATACCATCTCAAAACGGAACACCTGGATGAAGTTTATGCGCGGTTTCTGGAGGAGGCGGATCAGAAAAAACAGGTGACGGATGAAGACCTGCTTCTGCTGATGGGCGCCGCCAACGGAAATAATACTAACCTGAACCTGAAGTTGTTACAGGTAGTTGCCGGGATGTCAACCGTGCCGATAGCTATCGTTCACCTGATGATCAACGGTGAAGAAAAAGCCGCTACGGCCCAGGGAAACGGTCCGTTTGACGCTGTGTTCAAAGCGGTAGCCAAACTGATCGATGTACCGTTTGAACTGGATGAATTCCTGATCCAGTCAATCACCCGCGGAAGCGATGACATCGGAAAAGTCCACGTCAGGATCCGGGGCAACGACCAAAGAAGATGGCTCGGATTCGGAGCCGACACCGATATCGTAACCGCCTCCGTGAAAGCACTCGTGGATGCATTAAATAAAATGATTGTCATTCATGAAGCCACGAACGCTGCTCGATAAAATCTGGGATGCACATGAGGTGGAGCGAACCTCTGACGGTTCATCTGTTTTATATATTGACCGGCATTATTTGCATGAGGTAACTACTCCGCAGGCATTTGCCGGTTTGAAAGCTCGCGGATTACCGGTACTGCGACCCGAACGGGCGGTGGCGACAGCCGATCATAATGTTCCTACTGTAAATCAACACCTTCCGGTTCAGAATCCTGAATCTTTTAATCAACTCAATCAATTAATTGCCAATACCCGTGAACATGGGATCCGCTATTTCGGGTTGGGGCATCCTTTTAACGGGATTGTACATGTAATCGGACCGGAGCTCGGACTGACGCTTCCGGGAATGACCATTGTTTGCGGCGACAGCCACACCTCTACCCATGGAGCTTTTGGTGCGGTGGCATTCGGGATTGGCACTTCAGAAGTAGAGATGGTACTGGCCAGCCAGTGTATCATCCAATCCCGGCCGAAAACTTTCAGGATCACGGTGAACGGTTCTCTGAAACCGGGTGTGACAGCAAAAGACCTGGCACTCTTTTTAATCTCAAAACTGGGCACCGATGGCGGCTCAGGGTTCTTCGTTGAATTCGCCGGCAGTACCATACGGCAATTATCCATGGAAGGACGGATGACCCTCTGCAATATGAGTATCGAAATGGGGGCACGGGGTGGACTGGTAACTCCGGATGAAACGACTATTAATTACCTGAGGGGGAGGGAGTTTGCTCCCAAAGGAAAAGAATGGCAAGCGGCAGTTGACCGCTGGAGCCGGATGAAATCCGATCCGGATGCCCGGTTTGACCGGGATGAGGAGTTCAATGCCGCAGAGGTGGCTCCCATGATCACCTGGGGTACCAATCCGGGTGCCGCGATCCCGGTGGATGGCATTATCCCGGATATGGATCCCAAAGCATTGAAATATATGGATTTTGCTCCGGGAGAGCCGATGATCGGCAAAAAGGTTGATTATGTGTTTCTGGGGAGTTGCACCAACGGCCGGATTGAAGATCTGCGGCTGTTTGCCGGTCTTGTGAAAGGGAGAAAAAAGGCACCCGGCGTAACGGTTTGGGGGGTTCGGGGACTTAAACGGGTGGAAAA
>JAGHDB010000030.1 GCA_021160155.1 Bacteroidales bacterium
CTTTTGACCCTCCTTCTATAGAGGAGTTGCAAACACGACCCTCAAAAGTTCCTTACCCTCAAAGTAAAATACGGTTTCAACACTATGGAAAGATTGCCGAACAATTAATCCAAAAAGCCATCCAAATGCCTGATGGGGAACAAAAGACCGAATTCGTTCGACACATTGCCAATCACATGAAGATTAGTTATTTTTCATGGAACAAAGACGCTGTCAATGACCAGATCATTCTTGAAGCGCTTAAAGAGATCTCAGACGGTCAGCTTGAGTTACCATCCGATACCGTATTAACAGAGGTAAAAGAACCGGTTTACAGACCTTCTCAGCAACAAAAAAAGAGACGCTCAAAAGGGGGCCATAAACGATAATTTCCCCTTATCCTGAAAATACCCGACTTTATTATGGCCTCTTTTGAAGTACACGGCGGCAGATCCCTCTCCGGAACCATCCAGCCCCAGGGGGCAAAAAATGAAGCATTACAGGTAATTTGCGCCACTCTGCTGACCGACCGGGAAGTGACCATACACAATATCCCGAATATTCTGGATGTCACCTATCTGATTCATATATTGGAAAAGATGGGCGTAGAAGTACACTTCCGGGGCAGAGGCAGTTACTCATTTCGCGCGGCAAATATTGACATTGATTTTCTGGAAGGACCCGAATTCAGATCACTTGCCACCAAACTCAGGGGATCCGTTATGCTCGTGGGGCCCCTGCTAGGCAGATTCGGAAGGGCCATTATGCATCCGCCGGGCGGAGATAAAATCGGCCGCAGACGTCTTGATACTCATTTTAACGGATTAATCCGTTTGGGAGCAAAAATTCAATATGATCAAGATGCAGAATTTTATCGCATCAACGGCCATAAAATGAGAGGGGCTTTTATCCTCCTTGAAGAAGCTTCGGTTACCGGAACAGCCAACCTGTTAATGACAGCCGTGCTGACACCCGGTACCACCACCATCTTTAATGCAGCCTGCGAACCATACATTCAACAGCTTTGTCAAATGTTAACCGCTATGGGAGCATCTATAGACGGAATCGGTTCAAACAGGCTGACTGTCAATGGGGTTGACAGTTTGCAGGGAGACGCACACACCCTCCTGCCCGACATGATAGAGATTGGTAGTTTCATCGGACTTGCGGCAATGACCGCCTCTCCGATTACGATTAAAAACGTCACGCGGGAACACCTGGGTATGATTCCCCAGTCGTTTAACAGACTGGGAATTGAACTTGTTTTTCAGAATGGCGATTTGTCGGTTCCGGCTCAATCATCATACCAGATTGAAACTTTTATGGACGGGTCAATTCTAACCATCGCCGATGCACCCTGGCCCGGACTGACACCGGATCTGCTGTCCGTATTTCTGGTGATCGCCACGCAGGCAAGAGGCTCTGTATTGATTCATCAAAAAATGTTCGAAAGCAGGCTGTTTTTTGTGGACAAACTTATCGACATGGGTGCACAGGTAATTCTTTGTGATCCGCACCGGGCCACGGTGATCGGACTGGATCATCAATTCCCGCTACGTGCTTCGAGAATGGTTACTCCCGATATTCGCGCCGGTGTAGCACTCCTGATTGCTGCATTAAGCGCCGAAGGAACCAGTATCATTCAAAACATTGAGCAGATCGACCGTGGTTATGAAAATATCGACGGCCGTTTGAACCAATTGGGAGCAGAGATTATCCGCCTGTAATCTTTCCTCCCTGTCAAAATGTCTAACCCTGTGCATTGGCAAACTATTTGTAGTTACCCATCCAAATTATACGTATGACTGATATGAATAAAGAGAACCAGCCACCCGTTAAATCAAAAGAAACAAAAGGGAAAGCCAAGAATAAAACCCAAAGTGGTAAACCTGCTGCCGCGAGGAGTAAAAAGACTAAATCTACACATCCGGCAAAAGAGATACATGATCTTAAAAAACAAATTGAAGAATTAAATGATAAGTATCTGAGATTATCTGCCGAATATGACAATTATCGTAAACGAACCCTTAAAGAAAAAATGGAACTGGTTAAATCCGGTGGGGAACAGGTACTTATCAACATTCTTCCGGTAGTAGATAATCTCGATCGTGCCCTGCAATCGATTCGTGAAGCACATGATCTGGAGGCAGTAAAAGAGGGCATTGAACTGATCAATAATAAATTTAAAGAGTTTCTGACTCAAAATGGTGTGAAAGAAATAGAAAGCCAGGATCAGGAATTCAACACCGATATTCATGAAGCTGTCACTAAAATACCTGCTCCAACCCCTGAACAAAAAGGGAAAATTATTGATGTCATCGAGAAAGGGTATTACCTTCATGACCGGATCATCCGGTTTGCAAAAGTGGTCATCGGAGATTAATCAATACACTCAATGGCAAAAAGAGATTACTACGAAGTACTTGGGATCGACCGTAATGCCAGTCCTGAAGAGATCAAAAAAGCATACCGGAAACAAGCATTGAAATACCATCCGGATAAAAATCCTGGTGATCATACTGCTGAAGAGCACTTTAAAGAAGCAGCCGAGGCATACGAAGTGTTATCTGACCCTGAAAAAAAAGCCCGTTATGATCAATACGGGCATAGCGGCCTTGGAGGTGCTGCCGGTGGAGGTTTCGGTGCAGGGGAAATGAATATTGAAGATATTTTTTCTCATTTCGGAGACATTTTCGGAGATTTTGGATTTGGTGGATTCGGCAGTTCATCCAGGGGGCGAAGCCGGCAACATGCCAACCGGGGCACCAACCTGCGTGTGAAAGTTAAACTGACCCTTGAAGAGATTGCCAAGGGTGTGGAGAAAAAAATAAAAGTCACCAAATATATTACCTGCGATGCCTGTAACGGTTCGGGCGCTGCTCACGGATCAGCCTATTCTACCTGTTCTACCTGTAACGGAAGAGGGCAGGTTACCCGCGTGACCCATACTTTTCTCGGACAGATGCAATCCACTTCGGTCTGTCCCGCCTGTGGCGGAGAAGGCCGTATAATCACTCAGAAATGCCCGAAATGTTATGGTGAAGGCATTATCAAAGGTGAAGAGGTCATTAAAATCAAAATACCGGCAGGAGTTGCCGAAGGGATGCATCTCAATATGAGTGGCAAAGGCAATGCTGCGCGAAGAGGAGGCATCAATGGTGACCTGCTGGTAGCTATCCAGGAAATCCCTCACCCTGAACTGATCCGGGACGGATCCAACCTCAATTATCATCTGTTCATTTCCATTCCGGATGCGGCCCTGGGAACTACTGCTGAGATACCTGCAATTGACGGGAAATTAAAAGTTCGTATCGATGCCGGAACACAAGCGGGTAAAATACTCCGACTGAAAGGAAAGGGATTACCTGATATAAACGGATACGGCCGCGGTGATCTGCATGTAAAAATTCATGTCTGGATCCCGAAAAAACTTTCACGTGAAGAGACCCGTCTGATGGAAGAATTCAGAAAATCTGATAACTTTATCCCTGCTCCGGGGTCCCGGGATCGTGGTTTTTTTAAGAAAATGCGAGACATGTTTGAGTAATTATCTCTGATAACACCATCACCATCATATTATAATGGATTTTCTAAATGCAACAAATATCGTTAAGAAATTCAGCAACCATGTGGCACTGAATAAAGTTAGCATACAGGTTCCGGAGCAGAGTATTTTCGGACTATTGGGTCCGAATGGCGCCGGGAAAACCACATTAATCCGGATCATCAACCAGATCACAGCTCCCGACCAGGGAGAAATTATATTGAACGGCCGTAAAATGAGTGCGGATGATGTGCGCCTGATCGGTTACCTGCCCGAAGAACGGGGTCTCTATAAAAAAATGAAAGTAGGCGAACAGGCACTTTACCTGGTACGCCTTAAGGGAGTATCACGCAGCGACGGTTTGAAAAAGTTGAAATATTGGTTTGAGAAATTTGAAATCCAGGAATGGTGGGACAAAAAGGTAGAAGAACTTTCAAAAGGGATGCAGCAAAAAATACAATTTATCGTTACCATCCTTCACGAACCCAAATTACTGATTTTCGATGAACCTTTCACCGGTTTTGATCCCATTAATGTGAATCTCGTCAAGGGTGAAATACTGAAACTGCGTGAAAACGGTGCCACCGTGCTTTTTTCAACACATGTTATGTCGTCGGTTGAAGAGCTTTGCGATCATATCGCACTGATCAATAACGGTAATAATATATTGCACGGACAGATTGACGAGGTCCGTTCGAAATTCAAACCTGATACCTATAAAATAACTTTCAGGGGAGACCAAAAGAGCCTCTATTCAAACCTTGAAACTGCTTTTGAAATATACGAAGAGCCCGGAAGAGGCGAAGTGTTCCGTATGATTCTTAAAAAACGAGACAATAATCTGTCTGTCAGGGAGATGATTCGCACAATTAACGATCAGGTTGATCTGGTCTCTTTTGAAGAAGTCATCCCCTCTGTAAATGATATATTTATCCGTGCAGTTGAAGAAACCAATACCATTTCTCAAGATTAAATCCATTTTGTCATGAGCAAAATCAGCCTGATTATACAACGTGAATATACCAGTCGTGTCAAAAAAAAATCATTCATTGTCATGACCATTCTGGGACCGCTGATATTTGCTTCCCTGGTGTTTCTACCGGGATACCTGGCTACCCGTGAAGATACTGAAGAAAAAACGATAGCTGTAATCGATCAAACAGAGATCCTGGGAGATATACTGAAAGGGACCAACTATATCCGGTTTGAACAGGTCAAAGGAGTCAGCTATGAATCCCTGAAAGCCAATTTTAACCACAGCGGGTACTATGCCATTCTTGTCATCCCGGCAAATGTACTCACTACGGAAAAGGTGGCTTTGTATGCCAACCAACAAACTACGATGTCAGTCAATGAATTGATCTC
>JAGHDB010000349.1 GCA_021160155.1 Bacteroidales bacterium
AAATAATTTTATTTAAGATATTATTTTTATGTTTTTTTGTTCAAATGGACTCCAACGGACAAATCTTTTATGTGGTGTATCATGACCCTGTTATCGGCGAGAGCATCTTTCCGCGAATCGCAGGGCGACCGGGGGACGGATTATTGCGTCCTCATCGCTCAAATATTTCATCCGAAACAATATTGAACCATAATGTGCCTGTCAATCAAGGGGATAAAGAATTATTAAGCATTCTCGATGAACTGATCCCGGAGCGACTGATTCGTACTTTCTCTAAGAAACATACCACTCTCAAAGAACTGTTGAATTCAAAAAGCGAACGGTTCAGAAAAGAACTGTTCAGGCCTTATATTGAAAAACGGCTACACCGGATGATTCTCCTTTGCCGCGAAAACAACATCCCCCTTTATTTGCTTAATTCAAGAGGATTCCTGTCGCAAACCCCACTGATGCACATTCACGAACCTGCTGCGGTCAGGTATCATTTCCACTGGTCCCGCGCCGGGATAACTTATTCATTACAGGTGAAAAACCACGATGACATCATTCAACTTACCGATCAAAACAGCATGGTGCTGTGTGACCGGCCGGGGATACTGATCCATCAAAACCGGATCTTTTTCATAGAGGGAGTGAACGGTAATAAACTGCGTCCTTTTCTGAATAAGAAGCAAATAACCATTCCTCCGCAGATCGAAAAGAAATATTTCAAAACTTTTATCCGTAATTTGCTGACCCAAACGCCGGTTGAATCATCCGGCTTCACCATTCATGAGTTCAAAACCGAACCGGTACCGCTCATACTACTTCAGGTTGACTGGCAGAATGATCCGGTGATACTCCTGAAGTTCAATTATCAATCCGGAGAGATCGGTGCGGATTACCAAAATCCACGAATAGTCAAAATGAAGGATGACCACCATCCTCCCGAATTTGAGGTTGAAACCCGGTCTATTGAGTTTGAAAAACAGACTGCCAATTTTCTGTGCTCACTCGGGTTAACACCCAAAGGTTCATTTGGATACCGGATTCCCGTAGCACCCGATAAATCTGCCGATCCGGTTTCTGTTTTGGTGGATTTTATTCGGCAAAATAATAAAGATTTAAAATTAAGGGGGATATTAATTCGACAAAAACTGGATGCAAATTACCTGCTTGATTCCCCGGAATTGAAAACAAATATTGAAAACCGGGCGGATTGGTTTGATATCCGGGTGGAGATCCGTGTGGGGGATACCGTGATCCGATTTAAAGATCTCAGGGAGAATATCCTTAATAAAGATCCCAGATACCTGCTGCCTGACGGACAGGTATTTATGATTCCCGATGAGTGGTTCAGCCGTTTTACCGCATGGTATCTGTTCGGTAAAACAAATCAAAAAGGACTGCTGGTGCAGAAAATGCATTATCCGGGTATCGTTGATGAGGATCTGGTAAAGCGGATTTTTACCCATGGGGATGAGGATAAACTGCAGGATCACACCATTTTACGGCCTTATCAGCAGGCGGGATTTAAATGGCTTTGCGGACTCAACCGGGAGGGTTTCGGGGGTTGCCTGGCGGATGATATGGGACTTGGAAAAACGGTCCAGGTATTGACCCTGCTGGATCATTTCAAGAATAAGAATCAGTATCCGCTTCTAACTGAACCCGTTGCATCTTCCGCGCTGAAACAACTCACGCTGTTTCACAACGGATCTTCAGATAGCAAAAGAGTTCGCATCAAACATTCGCTGGTGGTGGTACCGGTAAGCCTGCTACATAACTGGGAAAATGAGATCCGAAAATTCACTCCGAATTTAGTGTATTACCGCATGACCGGTGCGCAACGAATCACAGACCGCACCTATTTGGCACATTACGATCTGATACTGACTACTTATGGAACGGTCAGGAATGATATCGAAACCCTGCAGAAGATTCCCTTCTTTTACCTGATCCTGGATGAGAGTCAGAACATTAAAAATCCAGGTTCTGTTACTTATAAAGCAATTAAAAAAATCCGGGCATCCCACCGTCTGGTCATGACCGGTACACCGGTGGAGAACTCCCTGGGTGATCTATGGGCTCAATTATCCCTGGTCAATCCTGGTATTTTGGGGAATTACACCTGGTTCAGGAAACACTTTATGCAGAAAGACGGCATCACCGATCCGGATGAAAGAGCAGTTTTGTTAAAAAAAATGGTCCGGCCTTTTATCATGCGCCGGACCAAAGAAGCGGTTGCTCCTGATCTTCCTCCTCTTAACCAGGAGGTCCATTATTGTGAACCCACCGTAGCGCAGTGGTCGTTATATGAAAAAACCAAATCCGGGGTGCGTAATTTATTTCTGGGGATTTCTGAACAGGGTGTGGCACAGCAATCGCATATTCTGATGTTACAGCATCTGACCCGGTTGCGGTTAATAGCCAATCATCCTGTGTTAATCGATAAGACCTACACGGGGGGATCAGGGAAAGCAGATGAGGTTTTCGGTATGATCCAACAAATAGTGGCCGGTCATCATAAAGTGTTGGTCTTCTCGCAGTTTGTGAAACATCTCAACCTGGTTGCCGAAAACCTGTCAAGATCCGGTATTCCCTTTCTTCGTCTTACCGGTAGCGATCGTGAAACAACCCGTGCCGCTGCCATCCGGCAATTTGAAAAGGATCCTGAAATTCCGGTTTTTCTGATCAGTCTGAAAGCCGGTGGTACAGGCTTGAATCTCACTTCTGCCGATTATGTATTTCTGCTTGATCCCTGGTGGAATCCTGCTACCGAAGAGCAGGCCATCAGCCGGGCGCATCGCATCGGTCAGTCAAAACCCGTTTTTGTTTATCGTTTCATCACCACCGGCACCATTGAAGAAAAAATTCTGAAACTTCAGGAAAGGAAGAAAAATCTGGCCGACCTGTTCGTGAATCGTAATGCATTGAATGCGATGAATTTAGAAGATATGATGACGTTGATTTGATGAGGCATTCATGCTGTTTGCAGCAATACACTGACGTTACCTTTCTGCTGATTGCGGGGGGGTCCGACGAAAGCCGGGACCCCCTTCAAACCGGATCGTCGCTGAATCAACGTTGCTGTATGGTAATTTTTTGCTTTTTTATCACAGCGTCATTGTGCAACTCAATCACATATACGCCCGAAGTCAATTCGCTGAGGTCGATGGTGTCCATCGCTTCAATTCTTTCGACCTTCTTCACCACCCGGCCGTTCAGGTCGTAAATGGTCAGATGCAGGGGATCCGGAATGCCGGTATATTGGATATGAATGAATCCGGAGGAGGGGTTGGGATAGACGCGGATTGCCGGTTTCAGGGGGATATCTTCCACGCCTGAGATCACTACCGGATCGGCGGTGCAGATCCAGCGGCCGGGATCAAACTGAATTGAATCCACGGTAAATCCCGGATCCAGATGAAAAACCTGTCCCGAATAGGTATGCTTTAGCCGGTACGTAACATTTTGATTCCCTTGTGCCCCCCGGCCCCACACCCGCACCGGCACATCCATCTCAAAAAAATCCACGGACGGGTCGCTTTGCTCCTGAAAGAGAGAAAGATCCAACCGGCCGTTTTCATTCTGATAATAATTGATTTCGTAAGTCGGATATCCTTCACCATAAAACCAGTCGGCAAAGAATTCTGTGAGACTGGTATCGGCGGTAGTTTCAAAATGAGTTTTCAGGTCATTTGTTACGGCATAACCGTTGGCAAGAGCCGGATCATGAAGGTATTCGCGCAGGGCCTCAAAGAAAACCTCGTCGCCGGTCTCCCAGCGCAGCATGTGCAGTACCATCGCACCTTTGCTGTATGAGAGTCGGGCATCGAAGATCCGGTTGACATCGGAGGTATCGCGACAGAAAACCGACCCGCCGGGTTCGCGCATCACCCGCTTGATAGAGAGACGTTTAAACGGCTCCCAGTAAATTCCGTCGAGGAGATGTTCGTAGGTAAGGCCGGTCAGGTAAGTGGCAAAACCCTCATTCAACCAGATATCCTGCCATGATCCGCAGGTGATATAATCGCCGAACCATTGATGTGCCAGCTCATGCACCATCAGGTCGTGACCGAACCCTCCCATGAAGCTCATGGTCTGGTGTTCCATACCACCGCCCCAATTCCACTGGGCATGGCCATATCGTTCGTCCGCAAAGGGATATAATCCGAATAGTTGGTTATACAACTGAAATGGTTCGATGATACCGGGCGTTTTGGATTGTGTTTCGGCGAGCGTTTCGGGATAGACATAATTGAGGATCTGGATGGAATCGCCGTTTTCGAGCGGTACGTAATCCGAATAAACCGCGTAATTGGTCACTGCAATGCCGATCAGATAGACGGCGATGGGATGGTGGTGCGACCATTGCATCACATGTTTATCCTCGCAAAGCAATTCTCCGGCCAACATGCCGTTGGCAGCAGCACTATATTCGGGCGGAGTAGTTACCTGGATCAGTACGGAGTCGATTTTATCATTCAGGTTCTGCTTGCACGGCCACCAGTCGGAAGCCCCGTAAGGCTCTGATAACGTGTAGAGTACCGGTACGTTGTTGTGCTCCCCGAGACTGAATGATCCGAAACCGGTTTCAGGCGGCACCCCCTGATAATCCACCATGATCGAATCGAGATGAGGGGTGTTGGGGGATTCAGGTATCGGAATGGTCAGCACATTATGCGCCCGGGTGAAATTTTCGATCAGCGCCCCGTGGTACCGGATGGCGGTGATCTCCAGACTGTCACTGAGATCGAAAGTCATTACCGAATGATCGTTGTCATTCCACGTGAAATAGCTGGCCACCGATCCCTGTATCCGGCGCACGGCGGGATCCACCGTAAAAAGCAGACGGTGAAATTTCAGGTCGTATTCAAGTCCCACCGCAGAGGGAACAGATTTAAATTTCCGGATTTCAGCCAGTTGGGAGGCTTTGGTTTGAGCGTCACGGTCGATCCAGTTCAAATTGAAAGTCTGACCTGAAACCAGGGTGGGGAAAAGGATGAGTATGCAGAAGAGTAAATGGCGCAGGTTGTAGGGTTGTAAAGTTGTAAAGTTGTAAAGTTGTAAAGTTGTAAAGTTGTAGAGTTGTAGGGTTGTAAAGTTGTAGG
>JAGHDB010000320.1 GCA_021160155.1 Bacteroidales bacterium
ATTGGTTGTTAAAAAGAGAGTTGCATATCAATTTGGTCAGAATTTTTCCTGAAGGACTCCATACTATTCAGGGAAACATTCGCAGATATCTTACGAAGGGTGCTGATGAAGGATCTGTTTGAAGATACCGGTGTAAATAAATTAAAAAAACCTCTTTTTATTATCGGGTTCATCTTTATGGCCATTGTCTTTTCTTTGGCTATCGCATTGAAAGGTTTGGTTGTCGGACTTGCCTTGGCATTTTTACCATTTGCTGTTTACCTCCTGGTGGAGATATTTATCCATCCCAAAGCGGGATTAATGTTCGCTCTTGCTTATTCATTTGTAGCTAATGGCTTGCCCCGTTATACCGGGGATGTGATCCCGTTTGGATTATTGGTTGACGGAATATTGTTGGCTTCCCTCTTATCGCTGCTTCTGGCCAGGGGACGATTCAGAGACTGGTCACCGGTAAAAAATGATTTGACTCTTATCTCGGTTCTTTGGATGGGATATACTACCGTGCAATTGTTAAATCCAGAATCCATAAGTCATATAGCCTGGTTTTATGCCATGAGGGGGATCGCATTTTACCAGGTTCTGCTCATACCACTCGGACTCATGGTGATAAAAAACCGGAAAGACCTGAATCTGTTTTTAATCGTTTGGTTGGGTTTTTCTGTGCTGGCTGCATTCAAAGGGATACAACAGGTTGTATTGCATCCTGATCCGTGGGAAAGAGCCTGGCTGAATGCAGGAGGATCACTGACCCATATTATTCACGGACGACTCAGAGCTTTCTCGTTTTTTTCAGACGCCGGACAGTTTGGTGCGGCAAT
Organism: Bacteroidales bacterium; assembly: GCA_021160155.1. Lineage (GTDB taxonomy): Bacteria > Bacteroidota > Bacteroidia > Bacteroidales > UBA12481 > JAGHDB01. Next base: position 819 of record JAGHDB010000320.1, read on the forward strand.
GGGACATGCCGGACTGGTGGCCGGGATTCTGGCAGTCAGATCCCGGAAATTTTCAAAAGTGATAATTTTCGGACTGATTTCCGTTGTGACGTTATTCGGTATGCTCTATTCCGGTACGAGAGGAGCCCTTTTTGTCCCCGCTGCCGGTGTTATGCTCTACCTGTTTCTGAGTCGTAATTTTAAAATATTTATTGCCGGAATGCTTTTTTCATTGGCTGTTTTCGGATTGTTGCGCTTTACCCTGATCGGACAGTCAAATTACCAGATCTATCGACTGCGTACTGCAGTTCGTCCGGCACAAGACCCATCCTTTCAGGTGAGGCTGGCTAATCAGCGATTGCTGAAAACTTATTTGGCTCACAGACCTTTCGGCGGAGGAATCGGATCAGCCGGAAATTGGGGCCGCCGGTTTACTCCTAATACCTTCCTCGCTGAAACACCAACCGATAGCTGGTATGTACGAATCTGGGCTGAAATGGGAATCGTCGGGTTGATGGTTCACCTGATCATCCTGTTCTACCTGCTGATCAGGGGAAGTATGATCGTCTGGAAGTTAGAAAATATCGAGTTAAGAGAAACCATGAATGCGTTGCTCGCCGGTATTTTTGGAATTATGGTGGCAAGTTATGGAAATGGACTATACGGACAGATGCCGACCAATATGGTGGTGCTGATCAGTTATGTGATGATCTGGTTATCTCCGCAAATCGAAAAGAGTATAATTGCAGTACAACCAAAATGAAACAACTTCTGCTTCTGATACCGGGACTGTTTTTTTTATTTACTCATGCTTCAACTCAAAACATCAGGGATACCCTGAGGATCAATGAGATCAGAATTGAGGATACTTTAGCTGAAAGAGCCGGCCACCTGAGCCGAAAGTCTATAACACCACAGGTTTTTCTGACGGGAAGGGATCTTAACTCACTTGGACATTACGGATTAGGGGGAGTTCTGAGACGTCAGGCACGTATCGTGATGCAGGGACCGCCTATGAGTTACCGAAATGCCCGGATCAGTGGTTTGGAACGCTCCTATCAGGGGATCTACATCGAAGGAATCAGGCCATCCGGAGGAGAAGACCGACGTGATTTTAAACTTGACCGGATACCGGTTTCGCTGGTATCACAAATTATTTTAAATGACCTTCCGGGTGCTTCAAAACCTTCGGATGCACTGGCCGGACTCATTGATATCCGACTGAAAACAGTGCCACACGAAAAAATTTTCGGCGGATCGGTTATCATGACCTCCGCCCTGAATCCTCTTCATCCCGGTGGAGAATTAAATCTTTTTTATGGACAACCGGAACATAACCGGATACCCGGATTCTATGGACATCTGGCACTCGATACAAGACCCGGCCGAACAACGGTGTTTCTCTCAGATGATGAATCGGGGATTAACGGAACAAATCACATCTCCTACCGGATTGCAGATCAATCGGTTTATGGTACTTTGCATTACCGGTTGAATAAAAGTTCAGATGGATCTGTAAAAATCTGGAATACAAAACAGGTTCAGAATGAAACGGCAACGGGAGAAGTCTCACACCGGTCGCGCGGGGGATTGCAACTCAGAAATGACAGTGCTTTTGAACAAAATAAACGTTCACTTCTGATGGCGGTCTGGATGCATCAGTTTCATAGAGAGAAAACAGTTTGGAAAAACCGGATCAGTTACTCGGGATCGGGTTTGAACAAATACAGAGATCGCTTTAGGGAGAAAGAATCCGGAATTGAAAAAAGCCTTGAAAATGAAGACCAGCAATTAACTTCACTGGATAATCATTTGCAAATGAATTGGTTGTGTGATAAATCGCTCAGGGTGCACGCCGGATTAAACCTGCATTATAACCGGAGAAATGTCAGCCGGATGACCTTTATGGGCTTGAGCGGACAACCATTCTGGGATCAGTGGGAAAATGCTTCCTATTTATTGTATGACTGGCAATCTGCCGGATATATTGAAATCGAGAGCCATGTTGGTTCATTGATACTGCTGCCGGGCTTTCGTACCGAATGGGAGCAAATGCACTTCAAAACAACCGCTACACAAGGTGAATCAGCCTATTTACAGTGGCTGCCCTCTATGCATTTGAAATGGAATGTAAACAAGCATCATGTTTTTCGGGTGGGAATTGCCCGTAAAATGGCCCGCCCGCCTTATCTCTATTGGGTGCCTGTTGAAAAAATTAAACATAAAAAACAGGTGATTGAGGTGGGTAATCCTGACCTGGTGGCTGCTGCCGGATGGAATAGTGAAATTGTATGGGCATGGCATTCTCCGAATTTCTTAAACCTTTCTCTGTCAGGTTATCTGAATAAGATGGATGATATGTATGAAACCCGTTTCCTGGGTTTTGACACTCTTTATCATTACCGGATTTATAAACCGGTTAATCTCAACCGGGCATTGATTTATGGGCTTGTGGCTGCTGCTAAGATCCGGGTTGGAGGAATCCGTGGAAATAAACTGTTACTAGCAGGTAATTATTCATGGAATGCCAGCCGGGTCAAAGATCCGGATATGGATATTTACCGATCATTAAATGACCAGGTACACCATTTATTCAATATGACCGCATTTTATTATCTCTCAAAATGGCGTACTCGGATTGAAGCAGGTATAAACCTGACCGGTTTCAGTACAGTATTTGAATCAACAGATACTGAAGGTCATATAATTGAAGCAATAACCCGCCTTCCGTTTCAGCAATTGGATGCCGGAGTCAGATGGTATTTTTCTGATCATGGATCAGCGTTTTTAATGCTTCAGAATCTTACCGGTTCCAAAATCAAAATCCGGCAGGGTTCGGTGATTGAAATAACTGCTATAGGAATCTGGATGCGTTTGGGTTGTAATTTTAACCTTTAGCCTTTTGTTATCTTAGCAGTTGATATGAAATACATGAAACAATATATCCCGGGAGTTTCTATGATTGCTTATATGAGTAATCTCGTGAAATTACACGGAGGTATTAATCTGGCCCAGGGTGTGCCGGGTTTTGATCCTCCTGAGAAACTTGTGACCCTGTTAAAAGAGACAATCAATAAACCCTTGCACCAATATGCACCCGGAGATGGTAACCCCCGGCTCATGGATGCGGTAATTGGGCTGTACAAGAATGAAATTTCCCTGTCGCGAAAGAATATTTTGATTACACAGGGTGCTACTGAAGCCATTACACTGGTCTATACCTGGATCAATAAAAAATTCGGACCGGATATTGCTGTAATGGCTATGGATCCTCTGTATGAAAGTTTTACCCAGCTTCCGGATATTTTTAATCATCAATTGATTACTGCATCCTTTAATAAACGTGGAGAAATCAATTGGGGCGAAACAGAACAGAAGTTGCAACAAAGCCCGGTGCGATTGTTCTTCTTGAACTCTCCGGGGAATCCATGGGGCAGGGTATGGTCTCGCGAAGAGGTGAAAAAGTTAATTACACTGGCTGAACAACATGATTTTTATATTCTGTCTGACTCGGTATATTCTGATCTCTATTTTAACAATGAGCCTCCCTATGTGCCGGTTCAGGATATACACCGGCGCGTATTTGTGGTGAATAGTTTTTCGAAAATGCTGAGTATAACGGGTTGGAGAATCGGATTCCTGATCGCTGATCCTGAACCGTGTGAAGAAATTAAAAGAATTCACGATTATACCGGATTGTGTGCGAACTCATTTATCCAGGAAGCTGTTGCTGCATATCTTTTAGAAAACGATAACGGTCGGATTTACCGCAAACATTTGCGCAAACAAATGAAAAAGTCATGTGATTTTCTCTCAAAATCCCTTAATGA
>JAGHDB010000149.1 GCA_021160155.1 Bacteroidales bacterium
AGAGTGTTGTCGGCGCGGCAGGCGCTGTCGCCTTCGTTCGGATAATACCGTCTAGGGTGCTTACCATCCCGATAAAGGTATGGGCATGAAATACACCGTAAAAATAATCTCGGTTCGCATCAAACCAGATGCTCATATCTTCGGTATCCATGTAATCGATCACCGGTTTTTTCTGCATGGTAAAAGGCCCTGTGGGCGAATCGGATACGGCAATGGCCTGGTTACGTAAAAACCGTTTTTCGCCGGGCCGGTCGCCTTTTACCACCAGGTAGTATTTTCCGTCTTTCCCCCGGGTAATACCGGGATTTACCGTAAGCGTGACAATGGGACCCGAAGGTTCAATGATCGGATGATCCAACCGGGTCCACGGGCCATCCAGACTTGGGGCAACCGCCACACCGGTCCGTTGATTGGGACGCAGAATTTTCCAGTCCGGATGCGCATATCCCACCCGCGCCGTTTCAATCAAATCCTCTTTTGTGTAAGACCTGCCGCCCATATTGGTAGAACAATAATACAGGTAATACTTCCCATTAAAATATTTGATCTTGGGATTGTGTGCGGTAACAGCATCCCAGTGACCCGGTCCCTGTCCTTTCAATACGGTTTCTTTATAAGTCCAGGGCCCTGCCGGATGATCCGAAACGGCATGGGCAATCTCTGAAAAGGTCAGCCAGGCAGTAAATTTCAACTCCTTTTTCCAGCGCGAATAAAACAGATGATATATCCCATCCGGTCCCTTGATGATCGAAGCTCCCCAGTTGTAATATCCATCCGTCTTCAGAATATTATCCGCAGACACCGGCTCAAAACGATCCCTGATAAACAGTGTATCCGGATGCGCCGGCTGGCCAAAACCCTGCCAGGGGATCATACAGGTAAACAGAATTAAAAAAAATCGGTTGCAAATTTTCATAGGATAAATTAGTTATTATTCAAAGGCAGCCAGTCGGCAAAATTTTCAATGTTAAGATTGGTTTTCAGCTCGGTAGTATAAAATTCATTTGAGTTATAGGTCCACTGCATGGTTTCAGAGCCGCCGCCACTTTGCGTGGTTATCAGGGCATCTTTACTCAAAAACCCGATCGGATAGGCCTGATCACGCGGGGTTGCCCGGTCGCCATGAGTCGGATCTGTCGGGATCCAGCCATAATTGGGCAGATATACCTCCACCCAACGGTGATATACATTATCCATTGAGGCTTTGTCTTTTCGATTCCAGGTAGAACCCACATAGCGAGCCGGAATCCCGGCAGCCCGGCATAAAGCAATAAAAGTAAAAGTGTATTCTGAGCACGAACCGTGCCCGTTGCGTAAAACCGTGGGTGCCGTATCCCAGTACCCGTCCATTAAATAATGCAGATGACCGATTAAATACTGGTGTATCTTCCGGATCACCCAATAGACATTCTGCTCATCACCCACCACCCGTCGCAGGGTACTTTTGATCAGCGGATCGTTGATCTGGTACTTTTCATTATCCACCACATATTTGCCCTTTATATCCGCCGGGATCTCTTTAATACTCCCAACATCCTCAGGATAAATAAAGTACCGTACGTTCCAGCTCTTAAACCGGGTAGTAACTTCTGATGAAATCTGTGTGCCGGACGGAAGATTTTTATAAGCAAACAGAGCCGTTTTCTGTCCCCATTGATCAGTCACAATTTTGGCGGGTTGCGGTTTGAAAATAAAATCACCGATAAGCTCCTGGTTGATTCTGTTCTCTGGAAGTGCTATATGTACCTGCAAATCCAGGAGTTTACCCGGACCGAAATTCTTTGTGTAATGGGTGAAGACCACCTCCTGTTCCTGTTCATCCTTTTTCACATACCGCACTCCGTCATGAACTGCCAGCTTGTAAATTTTATCCTCCTGGATATCCAGGCACCAGAGGTTTTTCCCGTCATAAGTAATATCAGTAATATGTTCAGCCGGCGCATCCGCGATCAGAATTACAAAACCGGTGGCCGGATCCACCATATAAATCTCATCCAGTATCCGGTCGGTAATCCATAAATAGTGACCGTCAAAAGCAATGCCCTGCGGATCTTTGGCCGGAGCGGGGAATGATCGCATGGTAGAACCATCCACCGTACTGCTTTGAATGACTACATCTTTCACGTCATCCACGCTCCAGATGTATTTGCCATCCCAGGCAATACCCCGCGGGGATGGGGAGGGAGATTTCAATGTTTGGATTACAGTTAAGGTTTTGGGATCTATTCTGAAAAACATTCCATTCCGGTTTTCAGAGATATCCGACCGTCCCCGGATGTCGGCATTCCACAAATACCTGCCATCCCAGGTCAGTCCGGTTGGAAAATATCCCGGTGATTCAATCGTCCGCACCGTCTTTCCGTTCTTCGGATTCACCTGATAGATCTTATCCGCTTTCCGGTCGGCCACCCAGAGATGATGCCCGTCCCAGGTCAGTCCGGTACAGAATTGCCCCGGGGTATCAAAAGACTGCAGTACTTTCCCGGTTTGTGCATCAACCTGGCAAGTAGCTGCTAACCAAAGGGTTATGGCTGCTAAATAAGTGTTTTTCATGGTTTTCATATAATAAACTATATTTTTTAACACAATCTGTTTTATTTATTCTTTTTCAATCTTATCCGGAGAAAAATCCCCATCAAAATTAACAATATGGAAATTAAGATCAACGTCCATTTAGCGGAGGTACAGAAACTTGAGTAATGAATCAGGGTGGGATTTATATCCGGGAAATGATGATTCGTCAGATACAGTAATCCGTTTTCAATATAATCAAACAAGGCAGCTACAAGCGGGATGAGCCAAATGATCTTCTTTTTGGGGAAGGATAAAAACAGCAGGCAACTCAGAAATAATGAATATGCCAGCGGATAAAACAGATCTATCAGTTGAAACGGATCGTATTTTGTTCTTCCTTCCACACCATAATGGTCAAAATATTCATAAGCAGTTTCGGGGGAATAGCTGAACCGGGTATCCAGCACCCCGTAACCTCCTGATACTTCTTTAATTGCTTTCATGCTGAAAGGAAAAGGACCCTGCATAAGAAACATCGCCACTGCCTGTAATATCAACAGCAGAATGATCCATTTGGTTATTTTTTTCATTATTCTCCCGTTTTAGTAAACCGCCCGTCATCCTTTGATGTGGGTAGTTTATGAACATTTTGTTTCAGCCAGCCGATAGTTCCGGCATCCCGGATGTCAAATTCAGGTACATAGGGCTTGATATCCAACAGGGGGGTTCCATCAACCAGATCCACATCCCGGATATGTAAAATATTCCCTTCAATCCGGATCAGCTTTACAATTGAAAGGCCAATGGAATTCGGTCTGGATGGAGCACGGATTGAGAAAATCCCGTGTGAAGTGGTATCCATGAACGGTTTTGCAATTAATGTATATTTTTTTGACATATGAAAGTGAGAAAGCAGAATAATATATGAAAAACTATCCAGATCCTTTAACCCTTCGACATACTCCGGAAATACCTCAACGGTTCCTCCAATTCCTTCAGCAGCTGTAGGTTGTATGGGTGTTCCCTTAGGTTCTTTAAATGGAGAATGAATCACTCCGATCGGCTTATACTGAATAATTTCAATCATCACTTTATTATATCTTTTCTCCGTTTGAATTTCAACTATTAGGTTATTTTTGTGGCACGACTAAAATACGATAAATGAGTTGAAAAGCGATGAGGAAAAGAAATAAGAACCTGACAGAGGGGAATATCAAAAAACAGCTTTTCAATCTGACCTGGCCTATGTTATTCGGAATGATGGGTATGGTCATTTTTAATCTTGTTGATACCTTTTTCATTGGCAAACTTGGCGTTCAGCAACTTGCCGCCATGAGTTTCAGCTTTCCGGTGGTCATGTTTATCAACAGCCTGTCACAGGGAATCGGTATCGGAACCAGTTCACTGATTTCAAGAAATATAATTACCGAAAGCCGTCAAAATGTTAAAATGATGGCCAGCCGGGCTATTCTGCTTGGCGTGATCGTCGTGGTTATTTTCGTTATTATCGGATTATTAACCATCCATCCGATTTTCAGCTCATTAGGTGCAAAAACCGGGGTTCTGGAATACATTTCCGATTACATGAGCATCTGGTATTTAGG
>JAGHDB010000166.1 GCA_021160155.1 Bacteroidales bacterium
AGTGATAGATTGCTCTCCATATGGATTGGCAATGTTAACCGCGCTTTTGCCATCCAGATTGATTTTCACGCTCACGTCGAGGTCTTTCAGAAAATAAGCCGTGGCATCATCAATCAGTAACCCGTTGGTAAGCAGGGTTACCTTCAGATCTTTTTCCACTGTATATTTCAGGAATCCCCGGATTCCCGGCCGAATCAGAGGTTCTCCCCCGGAAAAAACCAGTTTTGTGATACCCATGTCCGAGGCCTGCTCAATCAGACTGAAAATCTCTTTATCACTCATTTCTTCTTCCGCAGCTTTCCCTGAGGAACTGCAGCAATGCCGACAACGCAGCTGACAGGCATCTGTTACATCAATGTACAACCTGGAAGGTGGTTGGCTCGTCTTTTCCATAGCTACACCGAACAGTGGGATTCTGGCATACGAAAGTTGTAAGCATCATCAACTATTTTAAAAACTGTTTCCCGATAGGCTTGTTCCTCCTCAGTGGATTGTCTTTGAGTGACCGGATCAGCTTTGTGAATCCTCCGGATAGTTTTTCTGATGATTTGATCAAGTGATTTATTTCTTCTTCTGCATGATTTCACGACAAAACGTTCGTATTCATCCAGCAATGATAAATCCAAAGTTTCTTTCGCTCTGAAAGTCTGGAGTCCATATTCAGAATCCGAGAGAAACAGACAGTTTGCGGTCAGCAGGTTCACAAACGCCTTCAGCGCCAGAATACCGGCGTAATCTGCAAATACATCACATAGTTCTTTCATACTGACCTCTTTGAAAATTCAAAAATACTCAGACCTGAAGAGAAAGGCCGATGAAAAGCATTTGACAAGCGGTATTTCTCCTCAGCTCTACGGATGATTTCTTCACGGCTTGCCGGCCAGTATGCCTGATGCAGGACAATCCTCCGCTCCAGGTTCATCCCTTCAGTTTTCAGGTTTCTATTCGCCTTGAATAGACATACACAGATATCTGTACCGGGAGGGAATACCGAAAGGGTCGCCTCTCTCAACAGCATTCTGAATACCGTTTCAGCTCTGCTTTCCGTGAAGTCCGTCATATGCACCTCCATCAATAAACTTGATGAAAGTACTCTACAGGCGTTCTATTTAAAACTTCTGTGTCATAGAACACAAAAAGAATGGGTTAGAGCTGCCCGGGGCAGAATCAGCGGCTGAAACAGGAAAATTTGCCTCAATCCTGGCCTTCAGCACCATATTTTTTTAACGAAATCAGCCTCCGCCGAAGCTCAAGATATCCGGAAATTTCCAGGTTTTTCAGGGCCCGGGAAGTATTGGCTCTTGTACCCCCGGCCATATTTGCCAGCTCTTCATGAGAAACCCTGCAGTTACCATTGTTGTCACATATTCGCTCAAGAACCCGCATTACCCTCTCCTTCAAAGAAAGTGTTCTGAGTTCCTGATTTTCCGTACTTAAAGAACTCACCACCGAAGAAAGGTGATTCAGTGCTGTAAATATCGCCTCGGGATTATCAATGAGGATTCTTTTTACAACTGAAAGAGGAATTATGGCCGCCATCAGAGTTTCGGCGACAATGATATCCGCACTGTAGGGCTTTGCGGCAAGCAGAGAATACCCGAATACTACCGGTGGATAGAGCCGACGGTACACAATTGTCTCACCGCCGAAGGTGGTTCTGCAGATATCCACCAATCCACTGAGAAGCACCATGAAAAAATCCGGTTTATCTCCCTCCCGGGCTACAACTTCCCGCTCCTGAAACTTCCGGATCACTGCCTCCCGACGGAGAACATCCATCTCTTTCTCCGAAAGCCCCGAAAACAGGGCAACCTGAGAGAATCGAAGCTTCAGCAGTGCGGTGTAATCCATCTTTCAATTAGAGTAACTGTTGAAGAATAGTCCGTCCAGTAAAGCCACCCTGAAGGGTAATAATCTTAACTTCGGATCACTGCCTCCCAAGTCCGATCCATTACCTTGTGATTTCTCACATCCGGTAATACCATCAAAACTATGAAAAAAGCAATTATCCACGGTGATGTCTATCTGGAAAATAGCGTTATTCAGAATGGTGTTGTTCTGATAGAGGATAAGAAAATCATCGCTGTGGGAGATGAATCTCTTCTGAAGCAACATGGAAACATAAAAACTATAGAAATCATAGATGCGTCAAATCGCTGCGTTATTCCCGGATATATCGATACCCATGTTCATGGCGGAAACAATTACGATTGTAATGACGGGACCGAAGAGGCTGTTATCAGGATGTCCGAGTTCTATCGAAACCATGGAGTAACAGCCTATTACCCTTCTACCTCGTCAGATCCACTCGAAAAAATTGAAAAGGGCTTTGCAGCAATCCGCAATGTCATGCAGGCCGATAATATCGGGATAGAGATATTGGGCACCCATATGGAAGGTCCCTTTATCAATAAAAAACATAAAGGGTGTCAGGCAGAGGAGCAAATCCTGCCCCTCACAGATGAAAACTTCAAATATGTAGAACGTAACAGTGATATTATAAAACGGATTACCCTGGCACCGGAAATACCGGAAAACTTTAACCGTATCCGCGAATTATCTGAAATAGGGGTAGTTGTTTCCATCGGCCATTCCGATGCTGTCTATGCAGAGGTATTAAAAGCCTACCACGAAGGTGCCACCATGGTGACACATCTTTATAATTCAATGTCTTCGATTATTAAAAACGGACCCTACCGTGTTACCGGCGTATTGGAAGCAGCCCTTACCATAGATGGACTCTATACCGAGTTAATTGCCGACTGTAAGCATCTGCCGGATGAACTGATGCAGCTTGCAATCAAGTGTAAAGGGGTGGATAGGATTATGATCTGCTCGGATGCCAACCGGGGGGCAGGGCTTTCTGCTGGGGGCACTATCTTCACCTGCGGTCAGGAAGCCATTATTGAAGATGGTGTGGCCATGGTTCCGGACCGCAGCGCTTTTGCCTCTTCAATTACGCCCATTGATCAGATGGTTCGCAACTTGATTAATTATGTCGGTGTATCCCGTCTTGATGTGGTACGAATGGCCTCAACCACACCCGCCAGGATGATGCACGTTAATAACCGTAAGGGATCTATTGCCCCGGGTAAGGATGCGGATATTCTTTTGGTGGACAATGATTTCAACGTAAAGACCACAATTTGCCGCGGAATTGTTTACTCGGTAGCCGGGGGTAGAACGAAGTAGATGCGGTATTCATCGCCCAAACAATAAACCCTGTTTCAAAGTTTTACAGTTGGAATAATTGACAGCTGGGTGCATCGGGGCTACACTACTTGTACAATTGTACATTTTATTTTGGAGTGTATTTTGAGCCTTGTAATAGATACTTCAGTGATAATTGCTGTAATTACTAACGAACCGCACAGACAACGTCTCCTGGAAATTACTAGAGCTAAGGAACTTGTAGCCCCCCGTTCTGTTTTCTGGGAAATCGGGAATGCTTTCTCTGCAATGCTGAAGCAAAAACGGATTACCCTGGAACAATCTTTAATTGGCATCAAAAGTTATGAAATGATTCCCATTCAGATGGTGGATATTGATTTGGAATCAGCATTGATAATATCTGAAAGACAGAATATTTATGCGTATGATGCTTATTTAATAGCTTGTGCACAAAAATACAAGATACCACTGTTAACTCTGGACAAGAGGCTCAATATGGCGGCCGTTAAAGAGAACGTCTCTCTTATGGAGGTAGAATAATGGAAGTTTACACGTTTTCAGAAGCAAGAGGG
>JAGHDB010000357.1 GCA_021160155.1 Bacteroidales bacterium
AATCCCTGAAGGCTGAATGTAAAGGCGTTAAAGTTATCCGGGCTACCTCACCGATTGATCATGAATCCATCTGGATGGAGGTATTTCATCCGGATGTTTCTAAGGCTGAAGGAGTCAAATTTATTTGTGATCTGCTGCATATTCATCCTGAAGAGACACTGGGAGTCGGGAACGATTACAATGATCTGGATTTGCTCGGTTTTACCGGAACGTCGTTTGTAGTATCCAATGCTCCTGAAGAATTACGTAAGCGGTATCCGGTAGTGAAGACAAATGACCGGAATGGATTCACTGATGCTGTACAGCGGGTATGGCGGCAACGGGTTTGAATATCCTGCATTATCCGGATCTGAGAACAGCTCCGATTTTTTGTTCGAAAGCGCGGATCAGGTTATTCATGGTTTTATCAATCAGCTTGTCTTTCAGAGTCTGACGGGGATCTTGCAGAATAAACGTGATGGCCATGGATTTTTTCCCTTTGCCGATCTTCTCACTTTCAAAAAGATCAAAAAGGCTGATCTCTTTTAATAGTTTTTTTTCAACCTGAAAAGCCAGTTGACGGATCTCGCTAAAACTGACTGATTGATCTACAATCAAAGCCAGGTCACGCCGGACCACAGGATATTTGGGGATTTCATGATAAGTTACAGAACCCGAAGATTTGCTTACCAACAGGTCCCATTTTAATTCTGCGAAATAGACCGGCTGGGTGATATCAAATTTTTCGGATATTTTCGGGGCGACTTCTCCGTAAGTCAACAGGGGAGTTTTTCCTAATGTGACCGTAGTTCCATTGATCAGCCATGCATTTGTTGCAGCGGCCCAGGTTAGTCTCTCTTGTTGAATCCCCAATCTCTTCAGAATGAGTTCAATGATAGCCTTCATGCTGAAAAGGTCATAGGGAGCATTATTTTTTTTCCAATGATCGGGTCCGGGTTGTCCGGTAAGCAGAAGTGACAGGCATCGTTCTTCATGATAGCTCCCGGCCCGGGCAGGATTGCTGTCGGGTTTCAGGCGATAGGTGTTCCCAAATTCGAACAATTGCAAATTTGAATTCTGATGATTCAGATTAAAGGCAACCGTTTCAAGTCCTCCGAAAAGCAATGTTTGACGCATGGCGTTCAGGTCACTGCTCAGCGGGTTGAAAAGTGTGACTGTTTCACCTGACGGAACAGAAGCATAATTTCCCTCATAATAGCTTGCCTTAGTTAGTGAATTGGCCATCATCTCATGCAGCCCCTGTCCGACCAACTGTTCAGCAATCATATTTTCAAGATAGTGAGGATCGGGATGTGGTGTATGAGTTAATGTGGCATGAAGCTCCTGTTGATAGCCGATATTGTTGTATCCGTATATCCGCAGTATTTCTTCGATCACATCGGCTTCACGCTGTACATCCACGCGATAGGTGGGCACAGCCAGTTGAAGGCCTGTAGATTGCTCTTTAATCACTTGGATATCTAAAGCTTGCAGGATTTGTTTTACCGTTTCATGATCGATTTTTACCCCGATAAGCCGGTCGAGATTATTCCATTGAAGAAATACGGGGTAAGGTTCGATTTTTTTCGGATAATAGTCGATAATTTCTGAGGATATTTTTCCGCCGGCGATCTCACAGATCAATAAAGCTGCCCGTTTCAGGGCATAAATAGTTCCATTGGGATCAGTGCCTCTTTCAAAACGAAATGAGGAGTCGGTATTGAGCAGATGACGTTTGCTGGTACGCCGGATCCAAACAGGATTAAAACAGGCCGATTCAAGAAAAACATTGGTAGTCGAACCGGTAATACCCGATTGATAGCCTCCAAAGACACCCGCAATACACATGCCCTCTTCACGGTTGCAGATCATCAGATCCTGATCAGACAGTTTATGGGTCACTTCATCCAGCGTGGCAAAGGGTGTTCCCTCCGGCAAAGTCTTGACTATTACTGTGTTGCCTTTAATTTCATCTGCATTAAAAGCATGCAGGGGCTGACCGGTTTCATGGAGTACATAATTGGTGATATCCACAATATTATTAATCGGTGTCAGTCCGATACTCCTGAGTCTGTTTTGAAGCCAATCAGGTGAATCACCCACTGTAATATCGGTCAGGGTAACTCCTGAATAGCGAAGGCAACCTTCGGGCTCTTTGATCTCCACTCCGATCTCAAGGTAGTGGTTATCAGCTTTGAAATTTTGAACGTCCGGTATTTCCAGAGAAATATTCTGCTCGAGGCTTAGGGCCGCATGCAGGTCTCTGGCTGCACCTATGTGAGAAGCGCCGTCTATCCGGTTGGGAGTTAATCCGATTTCAAAAACCGTATCCGTTTCAATTTCATATAATTCTGAAACCGGAGTACCCGGTACTGATTCTTCAGGCAGAACGATTATTCCGGCATGTTCCTTACCGGTACCAATCTCATCTTCGGCGCAGATCATTCCTTCTGAGATCTCACCACGAATCTTTGCTTTTTTAATGGTAAATGGAGCTTCTCCTCCAAACAGGGTAGTACCTGCCGGGGCGACAACAACTTTCTGGTTTGCTGCCACATTTGGTGCACCGCAAACAATAGACAGTAATTCGGGGCCACCAATATCTACTGTAGTAAGGTTTAGTTTATCCGCATTTGGATGTTTGCTGCATGAAACCACTCTGCCCACGACCAATCCCTGTAAACTGCCCGGTATTGTTTCAATGGTTTCAATATTTTCAACTTCCAATCCGATTTGTGTCAGAATACCGGCTGTTTCCTGAGCATCTGCGTCAAGATGGAGATAATCCTGTAACCAGTTATAAGAGATTTTCATGCAACAGATATTTGAGGCCCAAAATTAATAAAAATCCTGTTTATAGATTTTTATGCTGGTGCTTAGATAAATAG
>JAGHDB010000259.1 GCA_021160155.1 Bacteroidales bacterium
GTCCCTTACTACTGAATGGTCTGTCAGCCGGAATGATCCCAATACATTCTCCAAACTGGATGCCCACGACAACTGGGGGATGGGCATCCTGACCCGGGTTGAACGCTCTGATACCCTGTGGCCCGGATATCACCTGTATACCTGGGTCAGGCATCGATATACCGGATCCCGGTATGATCCGCTTGAACGGTTCAGGAAAGTTGAGTTCGAACGCGACTGGAACCTGATCACCCCGGTTACCGGTCAAACCGAAAACCTGCTCGAAGGCGGTCTTTCATTTACCGGTCCCGACAGTCTTCATGCCGGATATCAGGCAACCTACCTGAATCAATGGCAAAATTACCGGGGATGGAGACAACAAACTTCAGGCCATCTGAAAAGAGCCGGGCATACTCTTGACTGGAACGGCAGCTATCTCTTATCACACGATCCGGTAATGACTGCCGGTTTTTTCAGGCACCAGATTCAATACCGGCATACCTTGAAAAAACTTCGCCTCTTAGTTTCTGAAAATCATGAAGATAACCAGCAGAGAGCTGTGCAAACCGATTCGCTTCGCCTTTCAAGCTTCGCTTTTCAGGAGTACCGGGTTCAGGCCGGTCATCCCTCCCCGAAAGAAAACTCCTGGATGATCCGGGGCAAATACCGTGTCGACCGTATCCCGTTGAAAAATAAACTTTCAACCGAATCCCGAGCCTGGGAAATTGAAAACTGGATCAACCTGGCAAAAAGTCCGGGACAACAACTGAAGTTTGGTTTTCACCTGCGATATCTTTCACCTGCAGACCGGAATTCCGAAGATACGATACGGGGATTTTCCGCTACCGGCCGGATAGACGGAACTTTGCGCCTCTGGAAAGGAGCGGTCGTTTCACAGACTTATCTTGAACTGGGATCCGGAATGGACCGTACCATGGAGTATTCCTACCTTGAGGTTGCCCCGGGGCAGGGACTTTATACCTGGAACGATTACAACCAAAACGGGATTCCCGAACTGGATGAATTCGATCCGGCCCATTTTTCTGACCAGGCCCGTTATATCCGCATCTTTCGTCCGGGAAACAGCTATCTGCCTACCCTGCTAAACCGGTTCAGCCAGATGCTGATCATACGGCCCCGCAAAGGGATAGCGAAACACTTCTCCAGCCGCCTGGCTTACCGGGTTGAGAAGAAATCACCCCGCTCAGATTATTTACTGGCCCTGAATCCGTTATGGGGCGATCCCGGTAATTCGGCATTGATCAGCATGAACGGACAGATCCGTCATATTCTTTCATTCAATAAAAACCACCCCGTGTACGGTATCGATCTGATCAGCCTGAAACAGTCGTCAAAAATTCTAATGGTCAACGGATCAGATGGAAAGAACAGCTGGTCTCACACCCTCAACCTGCGATGGCATCCGGTTACACCGCTGCTTCTGATGACCCGACTTGAAACCGGTATGCGCCGGTTTCAATCAGAATATTTTAAAATAAAAAATTACCGTATCCGCTATAATAAAAGCCGCATTGAAGCCGAATACCAAATGGGAGACCGGTTACGCTACAATCTGAACTGGACACTGCAGGCTGAACACAACAACCTGGCAGATGAAAAATTAACATCAAGCCGTATTGAAGTGAGCCTGACCCGGCAAATACCGAAAAAAGGCAAGATTGAACTGTCACTGCAACATATCTGGATACACTTTGAAGGCTCCCTGAATTCTCCTGCAGCCTACCTGATGTTAAAAGGATTACAACCCGGTCACAACGGGATCGCACGCGCTACGGTCAGCTACCGTCTGGCAAAAAATCTCCGGATGGATCTGATATACGAAGGAAGAATCGCCGCCGGTATCCGCCCGGTACACAACGGCCAAATCCAGATAAGGGCAATTTTTTAATTCAAAATGCCGCCAACAACAAATCAATGTCTTTTGAGGGCATCCCAAATTGATCCCCGATCATTGCATGCGTCAATACTCCGTTATAAAGATACACTCCCTGACGCACACCCCAGTTATCCCGTATCATTTGCTGAATACCTCCACTGCGACCCTGGTTCAACAACATCGGAAGAAAAAAATTGCTCAAAGCAATAGACGCGGTACGCGGAGCCAGAGTAGGCAAATTCGGTACCATATAATGAATAACCTGATGACGGATATATACCGGATCCGCGGCAGAACTCAACACACCGGTTTCAAAACTCGACCCCTGATCCACATGTCTGTCGATCACAATAGCTCCCTCTTTCATGCCGACTACCATCTCCTCCGGAACAAGAAAAAATGATTCCTGGTGCAACCGCTGAAGTGTACTAATCACTAAATCAGCAGATTTCAAAGTTTTTTCAAGCACCGGCGGATGTAAAACCGATGTGAATATTTCACGGCCAACCTGATGTTTGAGTGCTCGCAGGGCCGTGATGGAATGATCAAATACCTTAACCGTGGCTCCCATACCCAGCGCCGCCCGTGCGGCATATTCTCCGGCTACACCGGCACCCAGAATAACAACCTCGGCAGGAGTAATCCCGGTGATACCGCCCAGCAGTATCCCTTTCCCGATCTTTTCACGACTCATAAGAGAAGCGCCGATATTGACCGCCAGTAATCCTGAAATCTCACACATCGACCGGAATACCGGAAATTCCATCAACTCATCTCTGACCAGTTCAAATGCAATAGCCGTGACCTTATGCCTGATTAACTCCCTGAAATAAGTCTCCTTACGGGTAGCCAGTTGAAGAGAAGAGATAACCGTTTTACCCGGACGAAGGTTCCTGATCTCATCCCCGGTCAACGGGGAAATCTTCAATAAAACCTCCGCTTCAAAAATCCGGGATTTATTTTCCTGTATCTCGGCACCGGCTTCGGCATAATCATGATCGCTGAAACGGGCACCCTCCCCTGCACCCCGTTCCATCAATACCCTGTGGCCCTGTGAAACCAACAGGTCAACCCCCTGTGGAGTTAAAGCGATTCTTGTTTCATGAGAATCAGATTCTCTAAGCAATCCGATCAGCGTTTGTTTGCCTTTTTTTTCACGGTCAATGATCTCTTCCTGAGGAATCATTCCCGATTGATAATAAGACAAAGATTTACCAGGATCTTCCATAACGGTTTATTTTCAAAGGCCTGTATTCAGAGCAATTTAAGAATAATCCCCGAATTATTCATCCGCCGGAAGTTGAATGCGGATGGATCTGAAATGAGCAGATTCAATTTCAATGAATATCTCCAAATACCGGCCGGGCAGCCATAATGAAGCAATCCGTTCAGGCCATTCCATTAAACAGGGATATCCACTGTCAAGATACTCCTCCAATCCAAAATCCAACGCCTCCTGCGAATCTTCAATACGGTAAAAATCAAAGTGATACACAGGATAACCCGTAGTAGTGCGATACTCATTCACCAGGGCGAAAGTCGGACTGGTTACCGGCTGCTCCACACCCAGCAAACGGGCTGTTTCCTGTATTAAGGTGGTTTTGCCGGCACCGAGTTCACCGTAAAAACCGGCCACAGGATAAAGCTTCAGA